>CALUUU010000087.1 GCA_944324035.1 Candidatus Gastranaerophilales bacterium | reverse complement strand
TTGAGCGTCAGCGAAATGCAGGGAACGTTTGCGTGCTTTCTCTTTCTTTGGTTCATTTCTTTCTCTTTGCATCGCAAATAAAGAGAAAGAAATGAACATAAATGATACTTTTGCATTAAAATGATACCGATAACATAAATTATGTAACTAATTACTTGACATGTACAGCAATGACGCCTTTTAGTATTTTCAGAATGACATAATATTACTCACCGCAGCACTACTGCTATATAAGCACTATTAAATAATTTTTGACAGAAAACTAAAAGAAACAGCTTAGCTTTTTTGTGACGCTAAAAAATCAAGGACTTTTCTTAATGCTCTGCCGCGATGAGAAACCTCATTTTTCTCTTCCTCTGAAATTTCAGCCATAGTAAGGCCATTTTTACCTTCAACAAGAAACACCGGATCATACCCAAACCCGCCGCTTCCGGCCTGTTTATGCGCAATTTCTCCAAAACATTCGCCTCTGTCTGCAAACAACACACTTCCGTCAGAATTTGTCAACGTCATTGCACAAACAAATTTTGCTTTTCTGTTTTCATACGGCGCAACAGCCCCAAGCAGTTTATCAATTCTTGCCTGCGGAGTAGACGCATAACGTGCGGAATAAATTCCAGGCGCGCCGTTCAGGCATTCTACACAAAGCCCCGAATCATCTGCCAATGCAGGCATGCCGGCAAGTTTTGAAGCTTCTCTTGCTTTAATCAGGGAATTTTCTTCAAAAGTTTTGCCATCCTCTACCGGGTCAAAGCCTTCAGGAGGTAAGATAAATTCAACATCTTTTACCCCGTAAGAAGCGGTAATTTCGTTTATTTCTTTTAATTTATGCGGATTTGAAGTCGCAAAAACTATTTTCAAAATAAATCTCTCCTACTTTCCGTAACGTCTTTGACGGCTGTGAAATTCCTCTATCGCATCAGCAAGTGCATCTTTATCAAAATCAGGCCATAACATCTTGGTCACAACAAATTCGGCATATGCAATCTGCCACAACAAATAATTTGAAACCCTCATTTCACCGCCGGTTCTGATTAATAAATCCGGATCCGGAATATCTCTTGTATAAAGATGTTTTGCAATTGTATCTTCGGTAATACTTTCGAGTTTTTCTTCCCCGCTTTGAACTTTTTGGGCAATCTCTTTTACAGCATGCACAATCTCATCACGGGAACCGTAATTAAATGCAATTTGAAGGTGCACCCCTGTATTATTTTTTGTAACCTCAACTGCATTAGCAAGAATTTCCTGCAGTTTTTTACTTAACTTGGTTAAATCACCGATAAAATTAATTACAACACCGTTTTCGTGCATTTCTTTTAATTCGTTTTTAATCGTCTGCCCGAGTAAGTCCATTAAAAAATCAACTTCTTCCTGTTTTCTGTTCCAGTTTTCGGTAGAAAAAGCGTAAACAGTGAGATATTTAACACCGAAATCATCGCATGCACGCATTGTTTTTTTCAGTGCATCAACACCTTTTTTATGCCCGAAAGCAGAAGGCAGATTTCTTTCCTTTGCCCAGCGGCGGTTGCCGTCCATAATTACTGCAATATGCTGCAAATTTGTATCTTTAACATAACCTGTAATTTTTTCATCTAAAGTTTCAACAGCCATTTTATATTCCGTTTTAAGTTTAATCCGTTAGTTATTATAGACTGAACCTGAATAAAAAACAACATATTAAGAACTTACATTACAATTATTAAATGTCAGCTTCGCTACACCCTGCCGAAAATCCGAGCAATGACGCCTTTTAATATTTTTAGCAAGACAGAATGTTACAAATCATTTTTCGCTTTTATAGCCAAAATTATTTAGAGCATTTTGTTTTTTGCGCCAATCTTTTTCAACTTTAACTTCAAGGGATAAGAAAACTTTTTTTTCAACAATTTTTTCAAGTTCAAGCCTTGCCTCTGTGCCGATTTTTTTCAAAAGAGAACCGCCTTTTCCTATTAATATTCCTTTTTGGCTCTTTTGTTCACAAAATATTGTTGCATAAATTTTATCTATATCTTCCTGCTCAAAATAATTGTCAACTTTTACGGCAACAGAATGCGGAATTTCATCTGACGTATTTAAAAGAATTTTTTCGCGGATAATTTCTTCTGTGACATCTCTCATTGTTTCTTCTGTTACTACATCTTCCGGGTAGAGCATGTCACCTTTAGGGAGTTCTTTATATATATTTTTTATAAGAGTATCAATATTTCTGCCCGTTTTTGCAGAAATCTTAACAACAGGATAGTTTTTATTGAACAAGGTTTTGTATGAAAGAAGATTTTCTTCTATTTTGTCCATTTTTTTTATCTTGTCAACCTTATTCATAACAATTATTACAGGGATATTTGTTTTAAGTATATTTTCAGCAATCCATCTGTCGCCTTTGCCGGCAGGTTCCGAGCCGTCAACCAGAAAAAGTATTAAATCAGCATCCGGAACAGCGACTTTAGCTTCATCAAGCAAAAATTCACCAAGTTTATTAAGAGGTTTATGGACACCTGGAGTATCAACAAAGACTATTTGCCCCTGTTCTGATGTGTAAATCCCTTTAATTCTTTTTCTGGTGGTTTGTGCTTTATCAGTTGTGATAACTATTTTCTGCCCTAATATACAGTTGAGCAGTGTAGATTTGCCCACATTGGGACGTCCTATTATCGCTGTAAATCCGCTTTTCATAAAGATATCTTAACATAAAAGTATCAATTTTTTAACAAAGTGGCAATTTTTTTTCTCATAAGTTATTATAATATATATAGTGGGAAAATACTAACAGGTTTATAAAATGGTAAAAATGACACGTAAATTAGCAGTATGTCTGCTTTTGGGATTGGGACTCACTTCTCTTGGAGCATACTCAAATAGTTTAACTCAGCTTGACATAAAAAAAAGTGTGTCTTCTGATTCTACTTTGAATGTTACAATATATACGAGTTCTCCGTATGATGAAAATGTTGCTGTATCAAAAAAAGCAGATAATAAATATGTTATCATTATGCCGGATGTATCCGGAGTTACCGGTGAAAAACCTGATTTATCCGGTCTGCACGATGTTATATCAGATATTGATGTAAAGTCTGTTCAGGCTGATGAAAACGGATATACAAAAGTTACTCTCACTACCACTAAACCTGTAACTATTAAAACTCTCACTAAAAGAAGTGCCCCGCTCACAGCAGAGCAAAAAGCTTACAAAAATTTAATAGCACAATCAAGAGCCACTAAACCTGTATCAAGTACAAATTCTCCTAAAACATATTCAGTGCCTTCTGCGACTTTGAAATTTGACAACACAGAACCTTCAAAACCAAAAGTTCAGCAAAAGGCCGTGGAAAAGCCGCTTGTATCTTCAAAACCAATTGATATTGAACCGGAAGCAAAAAAAGAAAATATTGTAAAAGCGGCTCAAAATAAATTCAAAGATACAGTAAAGCTTGTCACGGAAAAGAAAGCGATTTCACAAGATGTTAATGCTGATTTAGAAAAGCATGTTCCGTCTGTTTTCAAAGAAGATATAAAATTGGCAGACAAAAATACTGTTGAACAAACTTCTAAAACAGATGCGGTATCATCCTCTAAAGAAGAAAATAAATCTGTTGAACAACCTGCAACACCGTTTAAAAATATTGTGAAAGAACGGCCTGCAATACACATTCCTGCTAATCTTCTTACATTATTGGGTATATTGCTGGGTTCAGCATTAGGTTTATATTTCTTGTTTAAGCTGATTAAAAAATCTTTAGAGCACTCCACTTTGTTAAAAGAGTCTTTTAAGGAAAATCTGTTGTCAAAACCTTTAGAGGTTGAAACATATGATGATATTGTAAATGATAAAGAACTCAGCTGGCAGGAAAAATATCAAAAATATATTGATAATTCTAAAACAAAATCTCAGGAGCCATCCCGCAGGATTTTGAAACATATAGGCAACGGCGAGTACAAGTTTGTTAATGAAGCCGAACCTCAAAAACCTCAAAGAAAAATTCAGGAGGAAAAGAAAGATGCTGCTGTTCAGACCGGCAAGAGTGAAGTTATAAGTGATATAACTTCTGCAGCGGCACAGCTAAAACCTAAACAGGCTAACAAACTGAAATCATACAACAAAACTGCAAGGAACAGTTCTCCGGAAGATATTCCTCCTATTAAGAAAGTAAAAAATCAGAACCTGAAGCCTGAAAGAGCTCCTAAATTAACTATTGTGGAAGATGATTACAAAGATTTGGCTGAATCTTTGGAAAAGTCGCTTCATGAAACTCCGGATATTGAACTATTTGAGATAAATGAAGAAACACTGTTAAAGCAGATGCAGAATAACTTGCAGACTACGCCGGTTGTCAGTGAAACTGATAAAATCGCTGAAAGTATGCATAAAACCAAAAAACTAAAATCTTTTGCAGATAAGCTGGCATTGGAAAAAACAAGACGTGATATGCCTCTTCCAAAAGGACGTTCAGAAATAAGAAAAGTAGGAAATGTTGAATCTAAGCATGTTGAACTTGGAAATTCGCCTCTTCATACAAATTCAAGAAAATTCGAAGGTGCAAATTTGAGTGTTGGGGATTTAATAGCAAAAAGTGATAAATTCCTGAATGCGAAATCAGAAAATACTCCTATGGCGCGTCCAAGCAGAAAAGAACAATATTCTACAGTTTCTCTGGATGAATTTTTCGACAAAATTGATTATTCAAGTTCCGCAACAGCTCCGTCATCTCTTGCGAGCAGAGTGGCAGACAGCTTAGGAAAAATGACCATAGAGAATAATATTAAAAAAATTAAGGAACAGGCTGTAACTAAACACAACCCGTTTGACGGACTGGTTGTGCTTTCCGGATACAATATAACCGATGACAGCGGATTTTATGTTGTAAGAAACTCCGATAGAGAAACTTCGCTTATCGGAAGAGTTAATAATGATATTATTAAAATCAAAGATTTTGGCAATGAACAAAATGTAAGACTTCAGGTAAGACCGGACAGCCCGAATGTTTATATGGTAAAAGCAAACGGCAGCCGTTATCTTGTAGAAATAAATAATGACAAAATGGCAGTTCTGCTTGAA
Organism: Candidatus Gastranaerophilales bacterium; assembly: GCA_944324035.1. GTDB lineage: Bacteria > Cyanobacteriota > Vampirovibrionia > Gastranaerophilales > Gastranaerophilaceae > UBA1221. The sequence continues at coordinate 3,774 of CALUUU010000087.1, read as the reverse complement.
TTGTAGTAATAAGCTGAAAGAAGAGAATACGTGAAAACTTTATTTGACAAATTTGTCTGCTGTTTACTGCTTATAATTTTGTTTTGCGGCTGTACGCCGAAAGATAACAGGATTATCGTAAATTTTGCAAGCTGGGGTTCAAAATCAGAAACAGATATTTTAAAACCCATAATTGAGGATTTTGAACAAAAAAATCCTGATATAAAAATTAATTTTATGCATATTCCGCAGAATTATTTTCAAAAGATTCATCTTCTTTTCGCCTCCAATACACAGCCTGATGTAATTTTTATTAATAACTTGTATCTTCCGGTTTATGCAAATGCCGGGGTTTTGGCTCCTGTTGAAGATAGTATTGATTTAAGCATTTATGACAAAAATATTTTGCAGTCACTTAGCTGGAATGGCGTTTTATATGCGGTTCCGCGGGATGTTTCTAATCTTGTAATTTTTTATAATAAAGATTTGTTTAATAAATATCATGTACCGTATCCAAGACAGGATTGGACATTTAATGAATTTTTGCAAACCGCAGAAGCCTTAACGCGTAACGGACATTTCGGGATAAGTTTTGAGGAAGATTCTTTGTTTTTTCTCCCTTATCTGATGAGTGAAGGCGGCGGGATCCTTTCGGATGATTTGTCTAAAGAAATAATAGAAAGCGAAGAGTCACAAAACGGGCTTAAGTTTTATGCTGGCTTAAGAAAAACGCACCATGTTGCACCAAGAGCCGACGAGAGTGCTAGTGCAACAATGGCTCAGATGTTTTTACAGCAAAAAATAGCCATGCACTTAACCGGCAGATGGCTTGTTCCAAAATATAGAGAGGAAGCTGATTTTGACTGGGATATAGTGAATTTTCCAAAAGGCAGAGCCGGCAGTATTGTACCTCTTGATTCATCCGGCTGGGCTGTCGCTGCAAAATCAGCACATAAAAAAGAAGCTTTCCGGTTTGTCGCATATCTTTCATCAAAAGAAAGTATTGAAAAATTTACCCAAAGCGGACTTATTGTTCCGGCACGAAGTGATGTTGAAAATTCCCGATATTTTCTTGACGGCAAAAAACCTGAGCATGCAGAAATATTTCTTGATGTAATTAAAACTTCAAAACCAACCCCTGTAAATGTAAATTATAAAGAAGTTTTGGATAAGTATAAGCCTGTTTTTGAACATGCGTTTAATTAATTGTAAAGTTATACGAAGCTGTCGGACAAATATTACAGAATGTAACAATTAATTTCAATATGTCTAAAACCCGCTTATAATGCCTCATAGGATAGGATAGGATAGGATAGGATAGGATAGGCGTTCTTTACTTTGTAAGAGTAATTTTTTATACTTGGCATGTAGGTAAAGAAAGGAGATATTTATGTCTACAATGACTGATAACACTGCTAACAGAACATTTTCTAATTCTGAAGGTACATTTACACTAAGTCCGGATGGCCAATCAGTAACTGCAAACTGGAATGATGGTACTACTGATATATTGCCGGTTGTTCCGGAAGGTACTCCTGGAGCTGTTTATGCACCTGATCATGTGCCGGGCGCTCCTGATATTTGGGTGGATGTATCCGGTAATTAATGTATAACGTAATTATTAAAAGGGCATTAATAATTAATGCCCTTTTGTATATTAATTTATGAATGTGAATGAACTTAAAACAAAAATTTTTTGGAAATATTTTTTTCGTAAAGGAAGATTTATAAACTTTAAAAATCCAAAACTTTTTACTGAAAAAATTCAATGGTTAAAACTTTATGACTGTACTCCGATAAAAACAAGACTGGCAGATAAGGTTCTTGTGCGAGATTGGATTAAAGAACAGATTGGAGAAGAATATCTCAAAAAGATTTACGGTGTTTATGAAAAATATGAGGATATAAAGTTTTCCGCGCTCCCGCGCGAATACGTCATAAAAACAAATCATGCGTGTAAAATGCAAGTACTTGTAATAGAAGGCGCATATCCGTATCCTTCATACAAGGATTTATTTAACAATTATCTAAAAATAAATTATGCGTACAAAAGCGGTTATGAAATGCAGTATGAAAAAATTAAGCCGAAAATATTTGTAGAAGAATACATCAAAAATACAAATGAACTCTTTGAATATTTGTTTTTTTGTTTTAATGGCGAGCCGAAGCTGATACTTTTCGCATCCGGCAAGCGTGACAATAACATATGCTGCACAATGTTTGATACAAACTGGAATAACCTGCATTTTAATTACGGCGGAAATCTTCATAAAGAAGAAATTCCGCGTCCGAAAAATTTTGAAAAAATGCTTGAAATAGCTCGGAAATTGTCAAAGGATTTTAAATTTGTACGTGTTGATTTACACAATGTTGACGGAAAAATTTATTTTGGCGAGATGACTTTCACTCCCGCAAGCGGCTATATGAAGTTTTCAAACCCGAAGTATGACAGAATTCTCGGAGATATGCTGGATTTGAAAAAATGACAAAACTATCTGTAATAATTCCTGTATATAATACTGCAGCTTATCTTCAAAAGTGTTTGGAAAGTATATTTCAGCAAAGTTTTAAAGATTTTGAAGTGATATGCGTTGATGACGGTTCAACTGATAATTCTTTGGAAATTTTACGTCAGTTTCCGGCTGTAAAGATTATTAAGAAGTGTCATGAGGGTTCCGGCGCCGCCAGAAATATAGCTTTAACATCTGCAAAAGGTGAATATTTATTATTCGTAGATAGTGACGACTGGTTTGTCGATGGAGCATTTGAAAAACTGATTACAGCCGTTGAAACTTTTAGTACAGATATATTAATTTTCGGTGCATTTACTTATTCAAATGGTAAACTCCGTAACGGTAGTTACGGTATTAAGAAAATTCCTGCAAAATATTGCCGTATGGTTTTTGATAAATTTGATTTCAAAGATGAAATTTTTAAATTTCCCTCTACTGCCTGGACTAAATTATATAAAAAGGATTTTCTTATTAATAACAATATTAAGTTCCAGTCTGTACCCGCCGGACAAGACCAAATATTTTTTGTGAAATCTATGCTCGAAGCCCGGACAATTGCCGTTTTAAATGAAAATTTATATTGTTATCGAAAAAAACGTCCCGGGTCGGTTACATCAGTGAAGAAAAAAACAACGTTTTCACCGCTTGATGTGTTTTGGGAGGTTGAAAGATATTTATCATATTGTAATTATGACTATAAATATACTGTTCTAAACAGGTATTTTCTAAAGGCAACATTTTGGCTGCCAAAATTGAGAGAAGATTTGAAAATCCACTACTATAATAAATATCTCGCTATACTTCGCTTTGTTAAAGAAAAATATCCTAAATCATGGTGGCGCTACTTTGTTCCCCGTCATGAATATTCCTATCTTAGATTAAAATTTATGTATTTTTTATGCCTCATAAAAAATATGAAAAATCAGGAACAAAAATTATGCTAAAAACGTCATAAGAAATACGTACCGAAAGTGCTGCAATTATTGCTTCTTGAGGTTTATTAAGTTTTATTAAATAAATTTTAATCATGGTATTGATTTTAAAATTTTTTTTGTATAGAATGAGAACTGTGCGAAATGCACATAGCAATTTTGAAAATATAAATAGCAAAATAAAGAAATGTAACACTTAAATTTCAGATTTACTTGACAAAAGAAATTTAAGTAATATGATGAAAAAGTTCGCAAAAATAGCGAATTAAAATTAGCTAAACCCCGAGACAGACAGGAAGTCAGGAGAACTGTAAGACAGTTGGCTGGTAGTGGCCAGTCGGTTAAGCGAA
>CALUUU010000086.1 GCA_944324035.1 Candidatus Gastranaerophilales bacterium | reverse complement strand
TGAGCAATTCTTATTTTTTCATTTCCGTCATAAAGCTTGTGAGAAATACTCTTTGCCCAGTCACTGTTACCTTCGATATCTGTTGTTAACAAGTATACAGGACAAGTTCCGAATAATTCAGGTTTTACAAGATAAGCTTTAACTTTAACCTTTTCGCCGAAAATATCAACTTCTGTTGATACATTTGTATCCTGTAAGAAATCATAATATTTTCTGATATAAGCAACTTCAACCTGACCATCATGTGCTATTCTTTGATCATAGTAACCATATGACCACAACATAGTTACACCGACCATAGGCATTTGCAAATATCCTGCAGATAGCATATGAGATCCGGCCAAAAATCCTAAACCGCCAGAATAAGTCTTTAAAGACTGATCAATTGCGATTTCCATTGAAAAATATGCTACGTTTGGTAATGTCATATTTTACCCTTTCTTCTTTTATACTACATACAAACTGTCACCACCTAAACCGGGGTCTTCAACAGCATAACATAAAAAATAATTCTTAGATACTAATTCTTATGTTTTTTTACAACTAATCCTTAAGAACTAGTTATATCTGGCTAATTTGTCTTTACAAAAATTAATATTTAGATAAAATCTGCTTACTTACTGACTTTATCCAATATTTTTCTTAGTGCAATTTTAACATGGGAATAATTTAATCCGCCCTGCATATATGCAACATATGGCTCACGCATAGGCCCGTCTGCAGATAATTCGATGGTAGAACCTTCTATAAAGGTTCCGCCAGCCATAATAACCTTATCCTCATATCCCGGAATATATTCAGGAATAGGAGTTACATAGCCGTTTACAGGAGAAAGAGCCTGAATTGTGCGACAAAATTCTTCAAGAGGCTCAGGCGCACCAAATATTATATTTTGAATAATATCCGTTCTTTTTTCGTAATACTTTGGAGCTGAATCATAGCCGATTTCATCAAAAACTTTTGAAGCAAGAATTGCACCCTTAACTGCATCCGCAACCACAGACGGAGCCATAAAAAAGCCCTGGAATATTAACCTGTGCTGGTTAAACATTGCGCCGCCTTCCGAACCTATCCCGGGAGCTGTTAATCTGTTTGCAGCACGTTCAACAAGTAATTCTTTTCCTGCAATATATCCGCCGGCTTCTACAATCCCGCCGCCGGCATTCTTTATTAAAGAACCCGCTATCAAATCTGCTCCAACCTCTGTAGGTTCTTTTGCTTCAACAAATTCTCCATAGCAATTATCGACAAAACAAATACAGTTTGGATTTTTTTCTTTCACTATTTTGCATATAGTTTCGATTTCATCAATTGTTAAAGATTTTCTTGTGGAGTATCCCTTAGAACGCTGGATTAGAACCATGGTCGTTGACGCGTCAACTTTATTTCTTATACCTTCTAAATCAACAGAATCATTCTTTAGCGGAACTTCATCATAGAGAATTCCGTTACCAATCAAAGAGGCTCTCTTGGTTTCTTCATCCCCCATAATGCCTATAACTTCCTGCATAGTATCATATGGTTCGCCCGCAACTGATAGAAGTTTATCTCCATATTTTAAATTTCCAAATAGCGCACACGCAAGCGTATGGGTGCCCGATGCAAAATGTATTCTGACAAGCGCTTTCTCAGTTTTAAAAACACCGGCAAAAACTCTGTCTAAAACTTCTCTGCCCAAATCATCATGACCATAACCGGATACTGTATAAAAATGCTCCGGAGCAACCTTATTTTCTATAAATGCATTCAGTACTTTTTCCTGGTTGTAATCTCTTATTTCATCAACTATTTCAAATTCTTTTTGTAAGCTTTTTTCTGCAGCTTTAATTATTTCACGGCTATTCATATCATATCCCTCTTAGTGTAAACATACGTAAAAAATTTTATAAAAAATAATACAACAAGTCAAATAAGGCAAATATTGAAAATGAAATGTTTTTATAATAATGTGGTAGGACACTATGGGTTCAAATTTAAAAATAAATAACAGATATATACGTACCTGCAGACAATATCTGAGAAATCAGACTGTCACAGCTAAAAATGAAATGAAAAACAGCGTTAATTTCTACAGAAATAACGCAAAATACGGTTGGCAGCAAGGTACAAGGCTTGCACAAATAAAAAAATATGACAAGTTTCAAACTACAGTTTTAAAACTGTATGTATCAGCAATTAAAACAAAAATAAGAGCTAGTGACCTGCCTGCAATATTAGGGGCATTAGGTGCAGTTTCACCTTTCCCTGGCGGAACTATAGCAGGATTTATTTCAGGAAAACTTTTGTATAATCTAATTAAAAAATTTAAATAAATGCTGGATAATTTCCCGTGAAAATCAGCGCTTATTTTTTCTTCCGTTGTTTATTCTCCTCTAACTTTTATTGTACACACTTGACAAACCGGAGAACATGATAAATAATAATAAATACAGGGTGGCAGTTTACCAGACTGCCGGATGCCCTGAAGAAGTCAGACGGTTCTTATCTATTTTGATGAGAGCCGTTTTTTAATATGTACAAAATCAAAAAGATTAGCAATAAACTAATATTGAAGTTATCCATATTGACCCCCTTTCTAGTCGGGAACCAACCCGAAGTCAGCATATCAAGTGTTGGCGGTTCCGTTTTGAAAAGGCATCTTTTACCCTGCAGGACTATATTAGCACAAGCCATCCAGCCTGTCGATTTTAAATTTCAACCTTTTTTATATTTTTCATATTTTTTATTTTCTTTACACTACAAGCATTTTATAAAGTTTTACGAAGTAGAATTTCTTATATTTTATTTATTTTTCAAATAAAATTTGAACACGATTTGAACATGATGCAAAACTAATTCCCCGAAAAGCTTTATTATTGCGCATAAATAAAAATCGGAATGACAGGATTTGAACCTGCGACCCCCGCGACCCGAACACGGTGCGCTACCAAGCTGCGCTACATTCCGATATTTTATTTAATTTTTCTGTAGCGCCCCTACGGTGCTACCTCTCCTCGAAACGATACTCAATCGTTTCTCGTCGGCAGAGTCAAGCTGCGCTACATTCCGATATTTTATTTAATTTTTCTGTAGCGCCCCTACGGTGCTACCTCTCCTCGAAATGATACTCAATCATTTCTCGTCGGCAGAGTCAAGCTGCGCTACATTCCGATAGTTTATTTAATTTTCTTGTGGCGCCCCTACGGTGCTACCTCTCCTCGAAACGATACTCAATCGTTTCTCGTCGGCAGAGTCAATCAGCGCTACATTCCGAAAATATATTACAATCTTATTTATAGCACCTAAATTTTAATTATCAAGCTGCAATTTTTCAATTTGCTTTAGAATTTCCGTAATTTTATTGTAATCTTCCTCAATAACAAGCACTGAACGTATTTTTGCGGCATTTCTTATCCCTGCTATATAGAATGGATAAAATTTTCTAAAAAACTTTATACCGTTATTTTCTCCTCTTAACTCAATTTCTTTATCAAGATGCCTTTTTAGCATGCCGATTTTTTCAGGCAGCAACGGAGCCGGAAGTTTTTCTCCGGTTGCAAAATAATGTTCAATTCGATATATTAATGAAGGCTCACCCATAGCGGCTCTGCCGACAGCAACTCCGTCTGCTCCTGACTCTTCCAGGCATGCTTGTGCTGTTTCAACTGACACAACATCACCGTTTGCAAAGACTGGAACATCTACATTTTCTTTTAAAAGTTTTATACGCTTCCAGTCCGCCTTATCGGCATAAAATTGTGAGCGTGTTCTGCCATGAATTGTTATAAAATCAGCACCCGCTTCCTGCATTTTTTGCCCGAATTCTATATAGTTAAGTTCATCAAAGGTGTATCCAAGCCTGAATTTTACGCTCACCGGTTTATCCGTACCTTCTTTTACAGCCCTTACCAAATCCATCGCAAGAGGAGTATTACGCATTAACGCGCATCCGTCCTGGCCTTTTACCACTTTATTAACCGGACAGCCCATATTTATATCAATCATGTCCGCACGATTTGATAAGTATTCTGCCGCAGCCTTCATTAGGTGAGGCTTATGACCGCTTATCTGAAAACTTATCGGATGTTGCGTATCATTTGTCTTTGTTATATCTGTTTCCTTAACCTGCGCAAGAAATTCCGAACTTATCATTTCAGTTGTCAAAAGTGCATTTTTAGAATAGTTTCTGACCATATCCCTTAAGACGTAATCAGTTATCCCTGCCATCGGGGCAAGCGATACCTTTGATTTAATAAGTTCTTTTACATTATTTCTTTTTTGCTGCTGCAGGGGTTTCGTTGACATAATCTTTTAATTCTTCCGCTCTTGATTTTGCATAAGTTTTATATTCGTCTTCCTGTACATCCGAATTTGCATATGTCAGGAAATAATTGTATGCTTCTTTATACTTTTCCAGTGTATCATAATCCACAGCAATCATGTAATTTATAATTTTCAAATCATCAGGATTGATAGAAAGTGCTTTTTTGTAATCAACAATTGCTTCATTATATTTTTTCTGGGCGTCATATATCATTGCCCTGTAATAAAGCGCATACGCATTATTTCCATCAGATGCCAGGACTTTATTAAGCTGGACTAAGCTTTCATCATATTGTTCATTTTCAAAAAGGGTTATCCCGCTTTGAAGTGCTTCTCCGGCATTATGCTCCGCTATACCTGCCAGTAAATCTTTTGCATTCTGGTTTGTTTTATTAAGCAGAAGCGCCTTCTGCGCGTAAGCTTCCGCATTTGCATAGTCTTCACTGTCAGCATAAAGCGCTGCGATATAGTAAGCGATATCAGAATCCGTAGGTTTTAATTCCAAAGCCTTTTTATAATATGTAATTGCATTCGGAATATCCTCCAGATTTTGATAAGCCGAAGCAACACCAAGCATTGTATCAGCTGTCGGCGGATCTATTTTAAGATAAGCATTTATTGCATTCTGATAGTCCTTGTTGTTAAAATATTCTGCAGCCGTATCAAGCTGATTGTTAAGCATAGTACTTTTTAAATCATTTATTGCATTTGCAACCAGAGAATTATCCGGGAATTTTTGCTGTGCTGTTTTTAATGTATTTATTGCATTATCGTATTTTTTTTGCTGAGTCTGTGCTATAGCAAGGTTTACATACATTTCACCGTTTTTATCTTTATCAATAACAGCATTATAAACTGTTATGGCATCATCAAGTTTGTTTTTCTTATGCAAATCCAAAGCATAATTATATAGCATTTCTGTTACATCTGCACCATTTGAATTCTTTTTAACATAATCTACAAACTGTGCTGCCGTCATACTGGCCTTGGCAGAATTATACAATTCGCTTTGCGCAATTGAATTTGACGGATCAAGCGAAAGGACTTTTTTAAAGGTTTCCTGTGCCGCGCCGTGATTACCCAAAGCCTCCTGGCATTGCGCTTTGTAAAGATTAACATTTACATTATCAGGATCTAAAATTAATACCGAATCATAGGCTATTATTGCAGTTTTAAAATCACCTTTCTGCTGGTATAAAGTTCCGACATTAACTCTTGTATTAATATTACCGGGATTTAACTGCTCTGACTTTTTATAATATGTAAGCGCCTCATCATATTTTTCCTGTTTCTGCAATATAGCCCCGAGATTGGAATTTAGTTCAGCATCATCAGGGTTGTTTAAAAGTTTTCTTTTATAAATTCTTTCTAAAGAATACAAAACTTCTTTATTACCGTCGCTTTTAGTCAAAATGTAGTTATATTCTTCGACAGCAGCTTCTTCAGAGCCAAGTTTGTCGAGCAGTTTAGCATATGCCAGACGCAAATCAGTATCTGACGGTGAAATGGAAATTGCTTTTCTGTAGAAATCCGCAGCTTTCGGGTCATTTCCGAGAAGCTTCATTATATCTCCGGTCTGCTTATAACATTCTTTGATAAGCGATTTATCGCCAAGAGCTTTATTAAATTCATATGCTGCAGCTGAAAAATTACCTTCTGCTCTGAGTTCTTTTGCCTTTGCATATCTTGACTGTGGGCTTCTGTCAAATTGCAGCATATTAAGACAAGTGTTTAAGTTTTGTGTAACAGGCCCTACTGCCGATGCCGTCTGCGAAGAATTTTGTGTTGGATAAAGTGTCATATAAAAAAGCGCACTTCTGTAATCATCCGCAGCTTTTGACCAGTCTTTTTCTTTATTTGCATAGTGATGGCCTCTTGCAAGGTAGGCATTTATAATCTGAACCCTGGCTGAATTATCCAGATAATTAATTCTGAGGGCACTTTTAAATTCTGTTATAGCACCTGAATACTGATAATTAGAAAGATATTGTGTTCCCAAATCAAAGTGCTCTTTAAAATCAGCAAACACAGGCTGGGATAAAATCATAAGACTAAGAAGTGCAATTATATTTCTTTTTATCATATGTAAGCCCTCATTGTTGATTTAATAATAATACAAGAAAGAAAATTTGTATATAATCAGCCTTCTATCCGGCATAATAATTTACTTCTATGTTAAGATTTATAAAATCTTATTACAATTATCTAAAGTTTTCAGCAATACATACCGTTAGGACAAATGTAAACTACATGTAAAAGGTGTGTAATGACGGAATTCAATTACTCAACAAAAGGTGATTTAATCAATCAGATTTGTTCATCCAGCGGGGCAAGCGGAGAGGCGCTTGCTAAAATGCGTGACAGGCTTGAGAAAATGGACGAAGCTGCTTTACAGAATTTGCTTGCTTCTAACGAAAAAGACTTATCCATAGGCGTAACCATTCAAAAAGCTGCTCCAAGCTCTACTGAAGCTGGCTCCAACATTGAAACTTTTACCGAAACCAGGGCTGACGGAAAAAATATTGAAGTTATTTTAACTTTAGACGAAGAGAACCGCCCGATTAAACGTGTTGAAAAATTTAACGGAAATACAATCAGTACAACAACTTACACCTGGCATGCTGAAGATGATGACACTATACAATATGTTACTTTAAACAAGGAACTGCCGGACAAATCTAAAGTTATTACTACAGCACTTGAAGCTGATGCAAATGGAAATGTAGAGGCAGAAGATTTTATTGACAGAACAACAATCCTGCCTGACGGCACGGAAACTGCCATTTACGTAAAAGACGGAACAATAGTTGAACAAAAAGTAAAACCTGACGGGAAAAAAGTTTTAACTGCATTCAACGGAACAGATATAAGTGCGTATGACAACAAAGATTTACACAGACTTTTTCAGCAGACAGAAAAAGACGGGAAGATAAATTTTGTTGAATACGACGGGCAGGGAAACACTCTAACAACTGTGCAAAACGGTGAAAGCCCGGCTTTAATTGCACAAAAATTTGATGTTTCTCAAAATGCGCTTATGAAATTAAACAAAAAGCATGGCAAAGGTTCTATTGAACAGGTTGGGTCTGAGATAAGAATTCCCGGAGAATTCAATGCGGATTCATATCCCGTGAGAGTAAGAAAAAGTGCTGAAGAAAGCTTAGAAGCTTATGCACGATTTGAATATAACCAGAGAACTAAAGAGATTTACACTTCTGAAATTTCAACTATGAAGCTTCAAAAGGACTACCGGGGCAATTACTGGGAACTTGCGAAAGACCTGCTTGGGGGAGCCGCAACAAATGACGAAATCAGCAAAAAAGTTCAGGAGCTGCAGCTTTTAAACGGAAACAGCAAGCTTTCAAAAGGTACAGCTATACGGACTGCAGGCAAAAAGACTGATGCTGCTTCTGTAAAAGAGCTTTCAAAATACGGATTTACGCCAAGTGAAGAAAATTTCGGGTTTTATTCTAAATTTAATAAACTCACAAAATCAGAGCAGCAGAATGTTTTAAATATACTTAAATATCTTAAGACACAAAAAATAACAGATAAGACAAGGATTAAGGCGGAAATTATGAAAATATATCCGTCTATAAATCTTTTTGATTCGGACAAAAGTATTCCTATGCGGGGTACGGGAAATGGATTTGGAGGATTTGGCGCAAGCAGCGACGGAGTTGCACTTGAAACTTTTGTAACAGAATATCTTGGTCTTAACTTAAATACAGAACCGGGGAAAACGGTTTATGAAAGATTAAACAGCTTACCGCAGGAAAAGTTAAGCCAGATATCCGCAGGAGATTTTCTTGAACGGGTAGGGCAGGTAACGACCGGGAAGAAAAGGACTCTCCAAAATAAAACATTTAAGGAAGCGCAGCAGGTTTTAGGCAAATACGGTATAGATATACGTACACAACAAGAGCAGGTACAAGACAGAATAAGATATGAAAAGAGCCCTCAATTTGCACAAAGGCAGATTAGGGAAACAGCTGCGAAAAATCTTGCAATAGCGTATGACCAGGCGATTGATTTAATCAGGCAATACCAAGATAACCAGGGCTGGCTGAATATTGGGTATTGGAGAGAAAAAGCAGGAGCGCTTCTTGATTTAATAAACCCGAAAGATTCGCCGATTGCGACTAATTTTGACGGAGTTATAAGACGTTTGGAGAAGCAGAGAGATTTTGCGACAAGCTATCTTGCCGGGAATGCGTCAAGTCCTGCAACATTCAAGAAATATTTCAAAGAATTTACAGGAGTTGAATATGATGAAAACAAAGTTAAGGCATTTTTAGAAAAAGCCCAAAAGGGGGAAGATTGGCAGAAAGCTTATGTTGAAGCTTTTGGAACGAAAATCGTAGATGATATTACCGGGCAAATCAATAACGTATCAGTAATAGACGGAGCCGGCGATATTGTTGCAATGCTTTTAGGTACGAGTGCTATAGCCGGCACTGGTGCATTTAAGGGCGCTGCAAAAGGTTTAAGTACAAGTATAGGAAAAACTGCAGGGGCAAAAACAGCACGGATAGCAACTTCAATGGC
>CALUUU010000085.1 GCA_944324035.1 Candidatus Gastranaerophilales bacterium | reverse complement strand
CGAACCAAAAGAGAAAAACACGCGATAGCTTTCTGCGCTGCCTGACGGCATCGCTTTGACCGAACGGATGCACGTTTTGTTCGCTTTGCTCACAAAATCTTTTAGGTTTTGCTATCGTGCTGACGCACACGCAAAACTGCATTTTGGTATTTTATATGTTACTCACCGTAAGGTGAGTCTGGCGAACGTGCACGCAGTGCGATAGTGAGCAACAGATTTAAAATAATATTTCTTTCACGTCACACAGAGCGAAGCTCATGTCATGCCCCAGACACCAAGATTTTATACTTTCGAAACAATGTTGTTTACAGTTTTTCGTTTCGTTCTTTTTTCTTCTTCAAAACGCTTCTGGCTATAGCCGTATACAGCATATATCATAAACCCGATAAACAACCAGAGCGGAAAATAAATTGATGATGTTCTTAAAAATTTCATGGAATAAACCATCAAACCGCCGCAAGTTATAATACCTAAAATCGGGAACCAAGGACAAAACGGAACTTTAAACGGTCTTTCCCTGTTTGGTTCAGTTTTTCTTAAAATCAAAACTGCAATACAAATAATTATGAAAGATGTGAATGTTCCAAAATTACACAATTCGGCAGAAATATTTAAATCCATAAACAACGAACAAACAATTACCACAATACCAGAAATCCAAGTCAGTACATGCGGAGTTCTGTATTTTTTATGAATTAATCTCAAAGATTTCGGTAAAAATCTGTCACGGCTCATCGCATATAAAATTCTTGTTGTTCCGAGCTGATAAATCAAAAGAACCGAAGTCAGAGCACAAAGCGCCCCGACTGAAATAAATCCGGCAAGCCAATCCATTCCGATAACCCTCATTGCATGGGCAATTGGAGCCTGGGTATCAATATGCTGTAAAGGAACAGTTCCTGTTAAAACAAGTGCAACACATACATATAAAATTGTGCATAAAATTAATGTACCTAGAATTGCTACAGGCAAATCTCTCTGTGGATTTTCCGTTTCTTCTGCGGTCGTAGATATTGCATCAAACCCGATATATGCAAAGAATATTAAAAAAGCGCCCATAAAAACGCCTTCAAAACCGTTTGGCGCAAAAGGAGTCCAGTTTTCAGGCTTAATATAAAAAGCTCCGAAAATTATGAATGACAAAATCATAAACATATTTACGCCAACCATAATACTTGCAAATCTGGTTGATTCTTTTACCCCCTTTATCAAAAGCATCGTGAGTACAAGTACAATAACTATAGCCGGCAGATTTATTGCCACCGGAATATGCCCGAATAAAAACGGCATTTTATCATGCACATCAAGCCCGTACTTGTCACAAAAAGAATACATATATCTGTAATCGTTTCTCAGCCAGATAGGAAAATTAACCATAAACGACGGCAAAACATGTTTAAAACCTTTTAAGAATTGGGTTAAATAACCTGTCCAGGCGCTTGCAACCGTAATATTTCCAATCGCGTATTCAAGCATTAATATCCAGCCTACCATCCAGGCCATAAATTCACCCATAGTGGCATAGGTATAAGTATAAGCACTGCCTGCAACAGGAATCATAGCAGCAATTTCAGAATAACAAAGCGCTGAAAATACACATGCAATAGCAGCCAAAACCATAGAAATTATAACCGCTGGCCCGGCTCCGACATTTTCAGGCCCGCCCTGAATAGCAGTTCCAATAATAGTTAATATACTTGTGCCTACAACTGCACCTATACCAATTACAATCAGGTCAAAAACATTTAATGTCTTTTTTAACTCGGATTTTTTACTGGTTGCAATAAGTTCATCCGTGCTTCTTCTAGTAAAAGCATTCCTGAATATTGTTTTTATATCCATTATTTCAATAATTCCTGTTTTCTTTGTGCTATTTTTTCGCTATGTAATTTATTTTCATTAAGTCTGTTTTTCACAAAACCGTAGAGTAAATATATAATTGCACCGCAGCCGAGCCATACAGGGAACAGTAAAGCAGAACTTGACTGCTGCATGGATTTATAAATCATCAGACCGCCGCAGCTTACAACGCCTAAAATTGGGATTACAGGACAGAACGGTACTTTAAATGGTCTTGGACGATTTGGATCAGTCTTTCTCAAAATCAAAACTGCAATACAAACAATTATAAATGAAGTAAATATTCCATAATTACATAATTCAGCTGCAACATCCAAATTTAAAGTTAAAATACCGAGAATTGCCAATAATCCAACTGTCCAAGTCAAAAGTGCAGGAGTATGGAACTTTGGATGAAGCTTTTGGAAACGCTGTGATATAAAATGATCACGGCTCATAGAAAATAAAATTCTTGTAGCAGCCATCTCCATTACCAAAAGCACGGAAGTCAGCCCTGCAAGTGAACCTATTGATATTAAGCCGGCAACCCAGTTTTGTTTTACCATTGTCATACAATAAACCAACGGCGCCTTCAAAAATTCTGCCGGTAAAGCTGATGAAGTATCCTGCATACCTGTTAATACAAGAGCTACAAGAGTATAAACAACTGTAGTCAAAAGTAATGAACCAATAATACCGATAGGCAAATCTTTCTGCGGATTTTTACATTCTTCAGCAGCTGTTGCAAGAGCATCAAAACCAATATAAGCAAAGAATATTAAAAACGCACCGGCAAAAATTCCTTCAAATCCGTGCGGAGCAAAAGGAACCCAGTTATCAGGCTTTACATAAAATGCACCTACCAAAACAAACAAAGCAATTACAGCAAGTTTGACCACTACCATAACACCTGCCATTTTAGCAGAATCTTTTGTCCCTCTTACAAGCACCATTGTCATCAATAACACAATAACAATTGCCGGAAGATTAATACAAATAGGCACTCCAAACAAATGCGGGATATAAATATCAGGATTTGCCGCAACAAGCTTAGAAGCCGTAAAAGAATCCGTAACAAGCCAAACCGGCGGATTTGCAAGCCAAGAAGGCAAAATTTTATCAAAACCGCTCAAAAACTGAACAAAATAATTAGACCACGCACAAGCAACAGCGATAAAGCCGATACCGTAACCTAAAACAGATACCCAGCCTACCATCCAGGCCGCAAATTCGCCTAATGTTGCAAATGTATAATTGTAAGCACCGCCTGATACCGGAATCATTGCAGCAAACTCACAGTAACAAAGCGCTGAAAACACACACGTCAAAGCTGCAATAACCATTGATATAATCAATGCAGGACCAGCGCCTACAGAAGAGCCGTCAACACTTCCTGCTGAGGCAATACCAACAATTGCAAAAATACCGGATCCGATAAGAACCCCGACACCTAACATAATTAAATCAAAGATACCGAGAGATTTCTCAAGACCGCCTTCTTTCACTTCCGCCAACATTTCTTCAGGGGCTTTAGTTTTAATAAGTGTTTTCAAAAAATTGCGCGATAAAGTTGCACGGTGAAATTTTTTAGCCATTTACATTCCTTCTGTTACTTGCAAAGAGGAAATCCCAGTTCCTCTCTTTGGGCTACATACAATTTTGCAACTGCTGAAGCCATAGTTCTTACTCTGTTTATAAAATTTATTCTCTCATCCTTGCTTATTACACCTCGTGCATCAAGCAAATTGAAAGTATGGGAACACTTTAATACGTAATCATACGCCGGCAAAACAAGTTTTGCATTAACACAATTATCAACTTCTTTCTGATATAAATCAAACATCGTAAACAATGATTTAGCATCAGAAACTTCAAAGTTATATTTAGATTGTTCTATTTCATTCTGTAAATATATATCACCGTATTTTAAAGTATCGTTCCACATAATATCGAACACAGATTCTTTATTTTGCAAATACATGGCAATACGTTCCAAACCGTAGGTCAATTCCAAAGCAACAGGCTTAACCTCTAAACCTCCGACTTGCTGGAAATAAGTAAACTGTGTAATTTCCATACCGTCAAGCCAAACTTCCCAGCCCACGCCTGCAGCGCCAAGGGTAGGAGATTCCCAGTTATCCTCGACAAAACGTACATCGTGTTCTTTAAGATTAATACCCATTGCCTCAAGGCTCTTCAAATAAAGCTCCTGTGCATTATCCGGAGATGGTTTTAATATTACCTGAAACTGAAAATAATGTCCCAAACGGTTAGGATTTTCACCATACCTGGCATCAGTCGGACGTCTGCAAGGCTCAATCATTGCAGTATTCCAAGGCTCAGGCCCCAACGCCCTTAAAAAAGTTGCAGGGTTCATAGTAGAAGCACCTTTTTCAATATCATAAGGCTGTTGGATTATACAACCGTAATCCGACCAAAATTTTTGTAAATTAAAAACCAGTTCTTGAAAATTTAACACCATAACTTATTCCAATATTGTATTTTATACACTTGTTCGACCATCATAAAACCAACATGCTCAAATTGCAAGAAATATTACATAAATCTTAACTTTACGAAATAAAAAGTTATGAAAAACTTGATTATGATTGCATTTGGATGTTTAATAAATTTATAAAAAATAAGGAGAGAAAAATGGCAGATAAGATTATAATATTTTCGGGAAAGCAATATTCAGGCAAGGACACGGCTGCAAAAATTATGCTTGAACAAATGCCGGAATATAGAAGATGTGCAATAGGTGATATTATAAAATTAACCTACGGAAAAGAAAAGGGATTAACCTATGAAGAAATAGAAAAAAATAAGCCAAAATACCGTCAGGACTTAATTAACCTTGGAAATTGGGGGCGCGCGCAAGACCCTGATTACTGGTTAAAAAAGATAATTGAGCAGGATGGAAATATTATTGTGACTGATGTTCGTGTAGGACACGAATATGAAGTATTTAAAAATGCCGGAGCAATTACGATACGTGTGGAAGCCTCTCGTGAGAATAGAATTAGACGCGGAGGAGAACTTGTCGGAGAAAACGACATAACGGAAATCGGATTGGATAATATTAAAGACTGGGATTACATAATCGACAACAATTCCGATTATGATAATTTAAAAAAGCAGGTTATAAACATTATTAACTGTATATAAAAAAGCCTCAATTGAGGCTTTTTTATATTATTGAGGACAAGGTTCTTTAATACAAGTGCCATCCTCCCACAAATAATTATAACAACCACTGTCATCATCTACATGTCCGCCTAACGAATAACATTGCTCCCTTGTAGTACAACCGGCAGGATTCTCCAGGCTGCAAGTTGTGCTCTCTTCCAGCTCATCCGTAACATCAAACAACTGGCCGCCCTCGCCGCTGAAACGGTATTTGTGCAAATCTTTTGCAACTCTGTTCGGGTTGTTGTTCGCATTAACATCAGCTATTATGTCAAATGTGTTTACATAGCCCAAGGCCTCAGAGCCGAGTGCCCTTGTATCCGTCAGGTGATGGCTTTAGCCCGAAGAATCTCTTACATAATCAAGTTAGGTAAGAGGCTAATTCAGTGTGCACCTATTGTGCAAACTTTCATTCCATTCCATTTTATTTTTGTGAACTTTGGTGTAAAATTTTAGTATGGAAAAACGTTTTAAAATAAGTTCAAAATATTCCCCGGCAGGCGATCAGCCAAAAGCAATAAAAGAGTTGACAGAAGGGCTTCTCCGCGGAGATGATGCACAGACACTTTTGGGGATTACAGGCTCCGGTAAAACATTTACGATTGCAAATGTTATTGAGCAAATTCAAAAACCTACCCTTATAATTGCTCATAACAAGACTCTTGCCGCTCAGTTATATAATGAATTTAAGGAACTTTTCCCTGATAATGCTGTTGAATATTTTATAAGCTACTATGATTATTACCAGCCTGAAGCTTATATCCCGCGAACAGACACTTATATAGAAAAATCCGCATCTATTAATGAAGAAATTGACAGGCTTCGTCATAACACGACAAGAAGTCTTTATGAGAGAAACGATGTAATAATTGTCGCTTCTGTAAGCTGTATTTACGGTTTGGGTTTGCCGGAGAATTATTTTAAAGGTTCAATTGAATTGAAAGTTGGCGACGAACTTGACCGTGATGCACTGCTGACTCACCTAGTTAACGTTCAATATTCCAGGAATGATCTTGTCCTGGAACGTTCTACATTCCGTGCAAGGGGTGACATTGTTGAAATTATGCCTGCATACGAAAAGATTATTACCCGAATTTGTTTCTTTGGTGATGAAATTGAAAGAATTGTGCGCATAGATAATGTTACCGGTGAAATTCTTGAAACTCCGCAAAAAGTTGTAATTTATCCTGCTGTGCATTATCTTTCTTACGACGAAAATGTGGAGGAAACTATTTCTTTAATTCGTCAGGAACTTCAGCAAAGGCTTGTTGAACTTAATAATGAGAATAAACTGGTTGAAGCCCAAAGACTGGAACAACGTGTAAAATATGATATAGAAATGATTAAAGAAATGGGGTATTGTTCCGGAATCGAAAATTATTCCCGAATAATAGAGCGCCGTCCTCCTGGCTCTGCTCCTGCAACTTTGCTCGATTATTTCAGAGGGGATTTTTTAACTGTTATTGACGAGTCACACGTTACTCTGCCGCAGTTGAAAGGGATGTATCACGGGGATTCCGCAAGAAAAGATACGCTTATCAAATACGGGTTCAGGCTTCCTTGTGCAAAAGATAACAGACCTTTAAAAAATAAGGAATTTTTTAATAAAGTTCATCAGAAAATTTATATTTCGGCTACCCCTGGAGAATTCGAGCGAGAAACCTCCACACGGCTTGTTGAACAAATTATCAGACCTACAGGGCTGGTTGATCCGAAAATATCTGTCCGCCCTATTGAAAGCCAGATTAAAGATTTAGAACAGGAAATAAAAAAACGTGCAGATAAGGATGAACGTGTTTTGATTACTACTTTGACTAAAAGAATGGCAGAAGATTTGACAGATTTCTTTATTCAGGAGGGAATACGCGTAAGATATCTACATAGTGAAATTCAGTCGCTGGAAAGAGTTGAGATATTGAGAGATTTACGGCTTGGTGAATTTGATGTTCTTATAGGAGTAAATCTATTGAGAGAAGGACTTGATATACCTGAAGTATCTCTTGTTGCGATTATGGATGCAGATAAAGAAGGCTTTTTGCGTTCCGAAACAAGTTTAATTCAAACAATCGGCCGTGCTGCCCGTAACGCTTGCGGGGAAGTTATTATGTATGCGGATAAGATTACGGAATCTATGCAGAAAGCTATTGATGAAACCGAACGCCGCCGGGAAATTCAGCTTGCTCATAATAAAAAATACGGAATTGTTCCGCAAACTATTAAAAAGCCTATTGAAAATAATCTGCTTTCGCTTGTCGCAAGTTATCGCAATCTTGAAGATATTGTCGCGGAAGAGATGGTCGATTTGGGCGTAGAGAAAAAAGATTTGCCCAAACTTATTGATAAACTTGAGAAAGATATGCATAAAGCCGCAAAAATTCTCGATTTTGAAAGAGCTGCAGAAATCAGAGATAAACTAAAAAAATTGCGTGAAATGGTTGATAAAAAATGAACATCATTTGATGCAATTGATTAAACACATGACGCCCCCTAGGTTATCAGCTAAAATTCTGTTAATTGCCGGTTTGTATGGAAATATTCATTAATTCGATATCATCATAATCTATATAGGCACGTTGAAATAAATTAACACCTGTTTGAATTATTATTTCATTTAGCTGATTTGGTCTGATTAGCGCTCTTGGCAGTTTTATTCTCTGGTTGTCGCCGTTAAGCTGTATTTCTGCTATTTTTCTCCCATTGAAATAAACCTCCGGCGGGCTTGCGTAAGAGTTTCTAATCTGATTTTGCCGCATTTGCTTTGCCATTTTTGTGTCGATTCCAATGATAGAGCCGATTATAAGAAAATTATTGTATGCAAGTGTGTTTGCTGTCATCATAAATGTTTTTCTGTATGCAGGGCCTGTTGATTTGAGCTTAAAATCCCCTGAATTGGCAGAATCTTTTGAGTAATTATCATCTCCCAAATGCAGCATCTCTGAATCTATTACAACATCCATGGCATCACTTTTTTGTATTCCGAGTACCATTGGTCTTGCTGCTATATTTTTATCTATTGTTATTGAAAACGGTCTGTAGCCTTCTTTAGACACAGACATTATAGTATCGTCATTTATTTCAGTATTTAAACTGAAATTCCCGTTGTTGTCACTGTATGTCTTATAGCCTTGTTTTGGTATGGCAATTTGTGCGCCGCTTATCGGGGCATTTGTTTTTGCATCAACAACTTTATTGCCCAGTCCGACTTCCGAAATTCCGCCTGTCAAAGGTTCTGCATACGTATTTGGGATTTGGGTGAATATTAGCAAGCCTAATATTATAAGTATTTTTTTCATATGTCCTCTTCTGTTTGCATTTATATTTTATGAGATAAAGCTTATATATAAAACCCTGCTATATATTATATTGTAAGAATATTCATAAAAAAGTAAAGATTATAAAGGATTATTGAAAAATATTCTTGATATTTATTTTGTTTTTGTTATGATTTTTATACAGACAATTTTATCATGATGTTAAGCCGAAGTGATGAAATTGGTAGACGTGCCAGACTCAAAATCTGGTGTGGTTCACCCCACGTGCCGGTTCGACTCCGGCCTTCGGCAAATAAAAGGACTCCATTGAGAGTCTTTTTTTTTCTGAGTCGAACCGTGCCGGTTCTTACCTCTCGCAAAACAATACTCAATTGTTTTGCTCGGCAGAGTGGGCTTCGGGAAATAATAATCAAATATGCATGACTCCTTCCCCTGCTTGGGGAAGGTTGGGATGGGGAGCTGCAATTCTGTGCTCGGGAACAGCCTGTCAGGGCTTAAAAACTATCCGAACAATTAACCTTTTATAGCTCCCCATGCTCTTACTGTCCCGCGTTCATATTTTATAAGATAATATTTACCTTTTGGCTCATATTCAATAGAGGCTTCCATATGAACTTTCTCTTCATCCGGCGGCATACCAGCCCTTGCTCGTTCTTCATTTACTCTTTTGCGTTCCTTTGCCTCTTTTTTCAACTGTTTTTTATACTTTCTGT
>CALUUU010000084.1 GCA_944324035.1 Candidatus Gastranaerophilales bacterium | reverse complement strand
TGGATTACCAGCCGTCAAATCGAGGCTGCACGTCGTGCAATGACTCGTGAAATCAAACGTGGCGGTAACGTTTGGATTAAAATATTCCCGGATAAACCGATTACTGCAAAACCTGCTGAAACTCGTATGGGTTCAGGTAAAGGTAATTTGGAATACTGGGTTGCGGTTGTTAAACCGAACAGAATTCTTTTCGAACTAGAATACTTTGATAGAAATGTTGCAGTTAATGCTCTTGAATTGGCTGCTCAGAAGTTGCCTATTAAAGTTAAAGTTGTTGAAAAGGCTAAATTAGAAGCGTAAACTAAAGTAAAAGGAAAATATAACAATGAAATTAAGTGAAATGCGCGAAAAATCAGTAGATGAGTTAAATAGTGCAATTCTTGAGTGGAAGAAGCAATTGTTGGATTGCAAAATTAAACTTTCAACTCACAAGTTAGAAAACACAGCTCTTGTGTCTAAAACAAAGCGCTTAATAGCTCAAGCTAAAACTGTTATAAGTGAAAAAGAGGCAGCCGCAGCAGGCAGCCAGGCGGAGGTACAAAATGCCTAAGAAAGAAAAACAAGGAATAGTAATAAGCAACAAAATGGATAAAACTATAGTAGTAAAAGTTGCTGATTATGAACCTCATCCGAAATACAAAAAGATTATGGAAACAAACAAAAACTACAAGGCCCACGATGAACAGAATATCTGTAATGTTGGTGATACAGTTAGAATTGTAGAATCAAGACCATTATCTGGTGATAAACGTTGGACTTTGTTGGAAGTTGTAGAAAAAGTACGTTAATATTTCGTACTGCTGTAATTTTTAATCCGGATAGACAACATTACCAGAGAGTAATGAGAGGTCAAAAGTAGAAAATAATAAGGAATAAAACAATGATACAACAAGAAACTAGACTAGAAGTCGCAGATAATACCGGTGCAAAACAGTTGTTATGTATCCGTGTTATGGGCAGTTCAAATAAAAAATTCGCTGCTGTAGGCGATGAAATAGTTGCAACTGTAAAGGATGCAACTCCAAATCAGGCTGTTAAAAAATCTGAAGTTGTAAGGGCAGTTGTTGTCAGAACTAAAGCTGATATTAAACGTGCTGACGGCTCTGTTATCAGATTCGATGAAAATGCAGCTGTAATAATTAACAAAGACGGTAACCCGCGTGGTACCCGTGTTTTCGGACCGGTTGCACGTGAATTGAGAGATAAAGGTTATATGAAAATCGTTTCTCTCGCGCCGGAAGTTATATAATGGATTTTACTTAGAGTTCGGACGTTTGTTCAAAACTTGAAGATATGAAAACAAGAGTGAATACAGACAAAGCTGTATAAGGGCTTGTTTGAGTAAAGTAAAAATCCAAGAGGCGGATTGTGCATAGAGTGAATATAACATATATGTTCAATCCGACACTGGAACAATAGGTCGATAAAGTTCAGCAAATTATAAAAATAAAGGATATAAAAATGGCAAATGATAAGAAAAAATTGCATGTTAAAACCGGTGACAGAGTTATCGTGACAGCAGGCAAAGATAAAGGCAAAATAGGAAATATAAAAAAGACAAATCCTTCAAAATCAACAGTTATTGTTGAAGGCGCAAACATGGTGACTAAGGCTCAAAAGCCTCAACCTATGGCTGGAATTCAAGGCGGCTTGATTAAAATGGAAGCTCCTTTAGATTCTTCAAAAGTAATGGTTGTATGTCCGGCTTGCGAAAAACCGACAAGGATCAAACACGCAGTTGTCGATGGCAAAAAAGTTCGTGTTTGTAAAAAATGTGGTGAACAATTGGATGTGTAAGGTTCGTTTGTGATACAATGAACATATACATTCGCTAGAATTAAGGAAATACGAAAAATGACAAAAACAGAAAGTTTAAAAAAGAAATATGACGAAGAAGTCAGATCAGCAATGAAAGAAAAGTTCGGTTATAAGAACGATATGCAGATTCCTAAACTCCATAAGATTGTTATAAACATGGGTGTAGGTGAAGCTTCTCATAACTCTAAAATAGCTGAATCTATCGAAGCTCAATTGACTAAAATAGCTGGTCAGAAATGTGTTATTACAAAGGCTAAAAAATCAATCGCTTCCTATAAATTAAGAGAAGGTATGCCGGTTGGTGCAATGGCAACTTTAAGAGGTGAAAGAATGTATGATTTTCTTCAAAAGTTAATCTGCGTTGTATTCCCTCGTATTCGTGACTTCAGAGGTATTAGCGCAAAATCTTTCGACGGTCGTGGAAACTATACTTTAGGTTTGAAAGAACAAGCTTTATTCCCTGAAATTACTTATGAAGAAGTTGATCTTGTTAAAGGTATGAACGTTTCAATTATTACTACTGCTGAAACTGATGATGAAGCAAGAGAATTATTGAGATTGTTGGGAATGCCTTTCAAAGGACTTAATAAGTAAGGTTCTTAAGTCTTTTTAATGACGACAATACTATATAGCAAATTAAACAAAAAACAAAGGAGATAATTCATGGCTAAAAAAGCGATGATAGACAAAGAACTAAAAAGAGAAGCTCTTGCTGCTGCAGGAAAATATCCTAGAGTAAGACTTCATAACAGATGCAGTATTTGCGGCAGACCTCACGGTTACCACAGAGACTTTGGTCTGTGCAGAATTTGTCTACGTAAAATGGCTCACCAAGGTTTGTTGCCTGGTGTTACAAAAGCCAGCTGGTAAGCTGATTGCTTTTTAATTTTAATATTAAGATTAACGAACAATTATTAAAAAAGACCGATTTGCTACCGGTCTTTTTTGCTGTTTTATTATATTTTTAATTAAATTTTATTAAGAAATACTTGTATTTGGTTGTTGTTAGTGTTATTCTACTTGTACAGTTCCGAACTGCCTGGGAACGCCCGGGGGTTGATAAAAATACTGAGAATACTTTTTTACTGTTCTTGTATTATGATAAACCCAAAATAAAGGCAAAGTTAGCCAGGTAAGCGGTGTAATAGTTAATCAGGATACTGCCTGTGAACTGTGCAGGTAAGTCCGGAGGTATTAAATTATGTCAATGACAGATCCTATAGCAGATATGCTAACAAGAATCAGAAATGCTAACATGGTTTCTCATGAAACAGTTAGTATCCCAGCTTCTAAATTAAAAATTGAATTAGCAAAATTATTGAAGTCAGAAGGCTTTATTGCTGATTATGAAGTTAAAGAAGTTGGCAAATTTAAAGAAATCGTTGTAACTCTAAAATATGACGAAAGAAAGAAGCCGGTTATTTCTAAATTGGAAAGAATTTCTAAACCTGGTTTGAGAAGCTATTGTAAAGCAAAAAATCTTCCTAAGGTTTTAGGCGGATTGGGTGTTGCAATTGTTTCAACAAGCAAAGGTTTGTTAACAGACAGAAAAGCCAGAAAAGAAAATATTGGCGGCGAAGTAATTTGCTACATTTATTAGTGGATTTTGCTTAGAGTGAGTGAGCAAAGCGAACGAAACTCAAATCGATGAAAACCGAAGCAAAAGATAGTATAAGCAGGTTTGAGTTATGCAATAATCCAAGATTATTATTTTCGGTATAATTGGTAGAAAGACCGAAAATGTGTACAATATATACCAAAAGGAGAAAAGAAATGTCACGTATAGGAAAGAAACCTATTGAAATCCCTCAAGGGGTTGAAGTAAAAATAGAAGGTCAATTAGTTACGGCAAAAGGCCCTTTAGGCGAAGAATCAGTTAATGTTCGTCCTGAAATTGCTGTAAAAATTGAAGATAATCATATTGTTTTATCAAAAGTTGGTGACTCAAGAGAAACAGATGCTTTGTACGGTTTATCAAGAACGCTTGTTGCTAATGCTGTACACGGTGTTAAAGAAGGCTTTGAAAAGAAACTTGAAATCCAAGGTGTTGGTTACCGTGCTAATATGGAAGGCAAAAACCTAAACCTGGCTCTTGGTTACTCTCACCCTGTAATTGTTGAACCGCCTGCAGGAATTACAATTTCTGTTGAAGCTAACACAAAGATTAGTGTTAAAGGTTCCAACAAGCAAACAGTAGGTGATGTTGCAGCTTTCATCAGATCAAAACGCCCTCCTGAAGTTTACAAAGGAAAAGGTATCAGATATGAAGGCGAACACATTAGACGTAAAGCAGGTAAAGCAGGTAAGAAATAGTGATTAGAAATGTATCATTCGGCGGATTTTATATGATAAAATTCCCAAAGGCGGTTTCTGATGATGTAATTGAAGCCAAAAAAGAATTGTTGGATACACATATTAAAACTAATAAATATTTTTATATGAATACCCAGCTGAGGAAAAATATTCAGCCGCAAACCCCGGGACAATCAACAACAGATATTTTGTTTTTAACAAATATAGATAATTCCGCTCAAATATATGATACTTTGTCAGTCGTAAGTCCTAAACTTGCTGATCAATATCTTGATAAAACAAAGGTTTATTTAAACCTTGATACAATTGCTTAAGTTATTGCATGTGAAGGGTGTAAAAGCCCGTTAAAACAAGTAATGAAAGGAAAATTAAAATGATTAAAACTAAAGTTAGAAAAACTCAGGTACAAAAAAGACACCAAACTATCAGGGTCAAAATTTCAGGAACTCCTGACTGCCCTAGATTGGCTGTTTACAGAAGTACAAAACATATCTATGCTCAATTGATAGATGATGTGAACCATGTAACTTTGGCTTCAGCATCTTCAATTGACAAAGATTTGAAAGAAAAATTGCCTCACGGCGGTAATATTGATGCTGCAAAAGTTGTTGGCGAAGCTATTGCCAAAAAAGCTCTTAAAGCAGGTATTAATGAAGTTGTATTTGACAGAGGCGGATTCTTATACCACGGTCGTATACAGGCTCTTGCTGATGCTGCACGTGAAGCTGGTTTGAACTTCTAAATTTTTGGATAGAAATCTTAATCTTGAGTAAACCCTCCAAAATGGAGGGTTTACTTTTATACATTTACAAGTTCTTTAACTTCTTTTCGTTTTACTTTTCTTGTTGCTGTACGAGGCAAATCGGTCTTTGATATTATAACATTTACAGGCCGTTTATATGCTGCGAGCTGTCGTGATAATGCTTTTACTTCATCTTTTATGAGTTTCTCAAGTGCCTTATCTTCGTATTGATTTACTAAATCATCATTAGGAACCACTACGGCAGTAATTTCTTCCGTACCGTCTTTATTACCAAAGGTTTTAGTGTATCCGAGCACACAAACTTCTTTAAAATACGGACTTTTTTCCAACGTCGCTTCAACTTCTTCAGGAAATACCTTTTTCCCGCCGGATAGTACAATCAGGTTTTTTATTCTTCCTGTAATGAACAAGTGTCCGTCTTTATCAAATTTTGCAATATCACCTGTATGAAGCCAGCCGTCTTTGTCTATTACCTCATTTGTTAATTGCGGCTGATTGTGGTAACCTTTCATTACTGACGGGCCTTTTACTAAAAGTTCTCCTGTTTGCTTATCAATTTTTGTCTTATAACTTTTTAATGGTCTGCCAACTGATGCTATTTCATGCCGTTTATCAGTATTAATAGATATAATTGGGCTGGTTTCCGAAAGTCCGTATGCCTGGTAAACTTTTATTCCTATTCTTTCAAAAAATTTGCCTACATTTATATCAAGCGGTGCTCCTCCTGACATGCAGCCGTTAAAATGTCCGCCAAACTTAGCATGAATATCTTTAAACATAAGTTTTTTTATTCTGGCACATGGAATGAATTTTGCAATATGATATTTAAGTTTAAAAGCTTGCTGTTCTTTTTCCGGCAGGGAGTGTAAATCTGATTCAATAGTTGCTTTTAGCAGTTTCAAAAATGCCGGTACAACTATCATAAAATTAATCTGTTTTGCACGCATAATTGCTAAAATATCTTTTGGTTTCAGGCTCTGTGTATAATATACGGAAAAGCCTGAATTTAAGAATGTTGCAAACCCAACAGTCATTTCAAATAAATGGTTCATTGGCAGGATAGAAAGTATTGAACACTTATCCCACGGCATAATTTTGTTGAGTGCATCTTTTATATCGTCAAGCTGGGAAAGCATATTTTTGAATGTTATTTCAACGCCTTTTGGTGAACCCGTGGTTCCTGAGGTGTATATAACAAAAACTGTTTCATTGGCGCTTCTTTTTCTCCATTTTGCGTCGTAGTTTTCCGGTAATTCATAAATGCTTTTTAAGTCAAGGTTGTATGATGGTTCATCCATAACAAGAATATATTTAATAGATGGGATATTTTTTTGCAGTTCTTTTGCTGTATCAATATATTTTTGGGAAACAAGCATAACAACAGGTTTACAATCCGTGAGAATAGATGTTAATTCATAGGTTGTGAGTTTTATATCCAGCGGTACTGCTGTCATTCCGGAAAGAATTGAGGCAAAAACACAGGCGCCGTATTCAGGTTTTGATTCAGATAAAATTGCAAGCTTGTCGCCTTTTTGTATATTTATATCCCCTATCAGATAAGATGCAAGTTTCCTGGATAGAAGTCCGAGTCCCCGAAAGGTGAATTCTTTCCAGCCCATTTGCGTTCTAATTCCTAAAGCAACCCTGTCTAAATACTGATTAGTTCTATCTTCCAGCAAAGAAAGTACATTTCTGTGTTTAATCCTCATATATACCCCTATCTTAATCAAAACACTCTTTTCTTCAAGCATATAATTAAATTATGGATAAGTCAAATATGTTGAGATTTATAAGTATATTATCTTAAATGCTTAATAATAGCTCTTCATCTAATATGCAGGTTTTGTTGAATATATTTAATAATCTATATTTTTTAGTGCATTGAAGATTTTATCTGTAATTTCTTGAATATATTCCTGTGAAACCATCCCGTTTATAACGGCATCCGCAATTTGATAGGTTGGGCGGATGTATTGCTGTGCTGTTTTATTTACATCCATAAATTGTAAGTCTGCTGCGGTACCGGTTTTACCTCTTGTTTCCGCTCTCCTGTACCAGCGGTCTTTTATTACTTCAAGCGGGGTGTATACGTATACTTTTACATCCATAATATCTCGTACACCTTCGTTTAGTACATAAAGACCTTCCGTAAGTACTACTTTCGCAGGGTTTTTGATATCTCCGTCAGGGTTTGATTCACACGTTACAAAATCATATTTAGGAGATGTTATAGTATTTCCCTGTTTTAAATCTATTAAATGTTTTTTCATTAGTTCAAGATCAATAGCATCAGGCGTGTCAAAACTGAATCCGGTTTTAAATAGTTCTTCGTAACTTCCGGCTTCTTTCAATTCTTTTGAGGTATCTTTATAATAATCATCACATCTTATTACAGTGTAAATACCTTCTTTTTTTTCTTTAACACATGCTTTTATTGTATTGTCGACAAATACTGTTTTCCCTGACGCACTTTCTCCTGTAATGCCTATAAGGAATGTTTTTTTCTTCTCCTGAACAACCATGCGGGCTATGTTTAGGATTAAATTATCTGAAGTTTTTAAAAACAGCGGCTGTGTCTGTTTATTATCTTCTTCTAAAATTTTTTTTAAAGCATCAACAATATTGGAGATAATTTCCATATCATTTCTGCTTGAATAATAGTTGTAATCAGTTAAATGAAAACTTGTGCTCATAATTTAATCTATTCCTATAACCAGCTTTTCTAATATTGTACTTTAAAGTAAAATTATTTTCTCATTATGCTAAATTTTGTAACAAATTTCTTAAAATTTTAAAGTTTTATCTTCCTTTGGTCGTAATTGAATTTGTTGATAATAATGGGAGTCAGAGATGAATACTGATATGTTAGATTTACAAGTTATGGAGGGCCGGACAGATATGGAGAGCAATTTGATGGATAGCGCGTTAGAACAGTTTTTTAATAATGTACTCGAATGTATAGTTTTAGATGAAAGTGTTTTTTGCATAAAAGAATAATCCAACAAAATCGTTACCATCTTGAAATTTTTTTTGTTTTAGTTTAAAATATCATTACTGATACTAATACAAGACTACAAAGGTGGTGAAATATAAATGGCAGAAGTTAAAGTTGGCGAAAACGAAAGTATTGAAGTCGCTTTAAGACGTTTCAAAAAGAAAATCCAAAAAGCCGGAATTCTTTCTGAAGTTAAAAAGCGTGAAAGATACGAAAAGCCTAGCGTTAGAAGAAAACGCAAATCTGAAGCTGCTCGTAAGAGAAAAGTTTAAAAACTTGTTATAAATACAAAAAAGGACTGATTTAATCAGTCCTTTTTAATTTATGAAGATTTAGTTTCAATATAATTTGTATTAGGAATATATTGCTGGTTCTGATTAATATCAATTTTGTTGATAATGTTTGCCCGTTTTTTACGGAAAAGCATATCTACAAATGCTTCCAACCTTGTTATAAAGCCGGCTTCTCCTGTTTGTTCGTCTATTGTTAAATGAAGAATAGGTTTATTAAATTGTTTAGCCTTTCTTACAATTCTTTCTATCATTAATGAATCAGGGCCGCAGCCAAACGCATTTAATGCTATAATACCGTCTATTTTGTTGTCTTTTAAGTAGTGTCCGGCAGTGCCTGTCATTTCGAACTCATTCGCCCAATATAGCTTTTCTCCAAGCGCATTAATGCCTTCCATTGTCTGTTCTTTGGAAAGTTGTAACGATGTATAAACTTTCACATCCATTTTTTCAAGCTTTTCAATTATTTTCATAGATGTGCGCTCGTCAAATATATTATATCCGTGTGAAACAAGTGCAATGGAAATAGGGTATTCTTTAGTATCGTTTTCTATAAAAACTTTGCCCTGAAGTGCATAATTAAGTGCTTTTTTATAGCTCATGCCGGATTTTGACATAATATGGAAATTGTTGTATGTTCTCCAGCCAGCCTTTGATGCTTCTTTAATTTTAGCTTCATCTGTAATTCCAAATACAGAAACAGCTTGTTTTAAAAATTCATACAGCCCTTGATTTTTTTCGGATTTATCTAAGGTTGCTTCAACCATCGTAAACGGTTTCTTTATAACATTTCTAATTAAGTCAGGCAGCCCCCTTATTTTAGAACAGTTGTAAATTTTCGGCGCTACAGACTGTATTGATGGTACAAAAATTTTATCTATACCTTTATCAATAAGGTTAAGTATATGTCCGACATAAACCTTAATTGGCAGGCATG
>CALUUU010000083.1 GCA_944324035.1 Candidatus Gastranaerophilales bacterium | reverse complement strand
TAATCCAGCTGCTCATCAGAAGCGTATTTTAGGAAAATATCCGAAAAATCCTCAAACGAAGTCCTGAGTATCGGATGACCGCCGCGCTCAAGTACTCTTTTATAAACCGCCTTTACCAAATCTTTCGTATAAACGCTTGTACCTCTGATTTGGACGGTATCTCCTTTTTGAACATCGGTTGAATAATCAACAAGGACTTTTGCATATTTATCCCAAATAGTTTCCATATTTTTCTCCTTTCATCATAAAAACAGCCGGTAAGTATTTACCGGCTATAATCTTATATTTTAAATAACTTTAATACATCCGCTTATCAAATGATGTCGTTATTTATTCTTCACTTTCAAGCGATTCATGACCTGATTTATGAGTTTTCAACAAAACTCCTCTTTTAGAAGTTTTAATAAATTCAATCATCTTTTCAATATATTCATTCATAGGAATTTCAGCTTTAATCTTTTCTATCGCCTGTGTTGTATTGTATTCTTCGGAAATAAGCAGTTTGAAAGCTTGATTCATATTATTTCTGATTTCCTGCGGAACACCGCGGCGTTTAAGCGCAACAACATTTAACCCGCGCGGTACAGGCGGTCTGCCTTCTCCTTTTGAATAAGGCAAAATGTCCTGACGTGAAGCTGAAAAACCGCTGATTATTGCCATATCACCTATTCTTATATTCTGATGAAACACGCTCATCCCGCCGACGAATGCGCCAAATCCGACATGAACATGACCGCCGAGAGTTACAAGATTAGCAAGGATTACCTGGTCTGCAAGCACACAGTTATGTGCAATGTGTGAACCTACCATCAATAGACATTTATTTCCTATTCTGGTTGTGAAATCACCGCAAGCTGCTCCTCTATGGATTGTTACGTTTTCTTTTATTATAGTATCGTCACCGATTACAACCTTGGTAGCTTCACCTTTGTAGCCTAAATCCTGAGGTTCGGAACCGATTGTCGCAAAAGGAGATATTGTACATCTTTCACCAATTTCTGCGTGTTCAATGTATGCATTTGCTATAACTCTTGTTTTGCTCCCTATTTTTACATTTTCTCCAATAACAACATAAGGTCCTATAATTGCATCATCGGCAATTTCTGCTGAAGGATGAATTATTGCGGTTTTGTCAATCATTTTCTTCTCCTCTTAACTGTAACAATAGCTAAATTATAGTACAAATAAGTTTGCGGCTCAATATTTTAATATAATTTTAATCTGTAATATAAAATCCAAAGCATCTCGCCTTGAAAGAGAGCCGGCACTTTGTTCAGCTACGTATACAGACACACTTGTCCTCACCCCGCTCCGCGGTTCACTTTATAAGGGTTATATAAATTCTTTCCGGATTGTTTCACATTCGTTCAAAATGATGTAAAAAAAACCTGACACATTTCTGTGTCAGGTGAAAAGATTCGTTTCGTTTTTACTTTTTAAAGAAAAGTAAACTTATTACTTACCGCCGAACAATACAGCTCTTGCAGCATCTGTGTTTGGAACGATTGACTGGTCATACATTGCAATCGGATAAATATCTGTAGGGTTGGTTACTTTACAATCATCACCAGAACGATCTCCGCCATCACAAAGAACTTCTCTGTTAGGGTTTTTAGCGCCGTTTACATCGATTGCACCTAAACATATAGTACCTTCACCCGTTGTAGCATTACCTTCTGAACAATTTGCAGCATTTTGCTCAAATGTCAATGTTATACCATCGTTAAAGAAGAATGTATAATTTGCAGAAGAATCTTTTCCACCGAATTTAATATTTGCATTATTGTTTGCTGACCATTGATCATTCGTTGAGTCGCATGCTCCGGCACAAACTCTTGCTACATTCATTCTGTTGTTAAACAAGTTGTATACAGATGCTGATGTACCGTTTTCGCCAGTTGCGCCTGTCTGGGATGCTTGTGACAAGTCATAGTCATCCAATGCTACGTTCAATACTACTGCCTGTGACAATACTGATAATGCTTTTTTGTAAGCTGTTCTATATTGTGCACCTTGTGTTGAGTTTAACAATGTCGGCATGGTCATTGCTGCTACAACACCAATGATACCCAAGGTAATCAATACCTCAGCCAAAGTAAAAGCGTTCTTAGTTCCTTTAATCATTTCAAATCCTCCGTTTAATTAAATGGTTCCATATTTTATTATACGATACATATATCATTTTGTCAAGATTATTGATATATATTTCATTATATAAGTATTACGTGATTTATATACTATTAACAAAAGGATAATGGTTTTGGACAAAAAAAGTATAGGGGCAAAGATTAGACAAATTCGTCTGGCTAAAGGTTTTTCACAAGAAAAACTTTCTGAAGCCGTAGATATTTCGCCGCGGCAAATGTGTCTTATTGAAAACGGGAATTCTGTTCCATCCCTTGAAACATTTGTTAATATTGCCAGGATTCTTGAAATTGATATCAATGACTTTTTTAATATATCATTCAAAAATATTGAAGATGAACGCATAGAAATAATTGACATAGTCAAATCCGCAAACAGGAAAAAATTACCGCTTATTAATGATATATTACGCGTAGTTGTAAAGTACCCGTAAAATATCTTATCCCGCTGACTACGGGATCACTTTGACCGAATGGACGTTCATTTTGTCGCTTTCTCACAAAATCTTTTCAGCGCTGCTAAGGACAACGCAGCACATTTACTCCCTACCCTATCCCTCCCCGAGTAGGGGAGGGAACAAAAAATAAGGCTCCTTCCCCTGCTTTGGGAAGGTTGGGATGGGGAGTTTTGACTACTGATAAATTAAAAATCCGAAGGATTTCTTTTAATATGATATTCTTCTGCGGTTCCATGCGTAAGAATGACGGGCTTTTTATATTATCTGTGAAATTTACTCCCCCATAACCCAATCTTGACAGGACTTTTTCAGCAACGTAATATTTAATTGTATATAACTTGAAGGGAGTTAGAAAAAATGTTGGATCGTATACAAATTACAAAAGAAGTAGAAGAAATGTGCTGTGTAAAACGCGGCGTTAAAGGTGAACCGGCTCCGATTCCTCAGGAAGGCGAGTGGACTAAGTCTAAAGAAATCAAAGACATTTCAGGCTTGACTCACGGTTGCGGATGCTGCGCACCTCAACAAGGTACTTGCAAATTAACATTAAATGTTAAAGACGGTATTATTCAGGAAGCTCTTGTTGAAACAATAGGATGCTCAGGGATGACTCACTCTGCTGCTATGGCTGCTGAAATTCTTCCTGGCAAAACTATTCTTGAAGCTTTGAATACAGACCTCGTTTGTGACGCAATAAATGTTGCTATGAGAGAATTGTTCTTACAAATCGTTTACGGCCGTACACAAACAGCTTTCTCTGAAAACGGTCTGCCTGTAGGTGCAGGTTTGGAAGACTTGGGTAAAGGTCTGACTTCAAAAGTTGGTACTATTTTCTCAACAAAACAAAAAGGACCTAGATATCTTGACCTTGCAGAAGGCTATGTATTAGAACTCGGTCTTGATAAAAATAACGAAATTATCGGTTATAAATACGTTAAAGTTCCTCAAATGTTAGACGCTATTAAAAAAGGTGTTGACCCTAAAGAAGCATTTGAAAAGAATATTAAAACTTACGGCAGATTCTCTGAAGCTGTTAAAACTATTGATCCGAGAAAAGAGTAGGTTTATTTTCCCCGCTCTTTTTGAGAGGGTTGAATTGTTTGTAGTTAATTAAAAAGTATAAAGGAAATAAAAAAATGGCTATTAAATTTGAAGGACAAGACAGACGTCAGGCTAAATTAAACAAAGTTTTGCCTGAATACGGATTCAAGTCTTTGGAAGATGCTAAAGCTTTATGCGATTCTAAAGGCATTTACGTAGAAGAAATTGTAAAAGGCATTCAGCCTATCGCATTTGAAAATGCAGTTTGGGCATATACATTAGGTGCAGCTATTGCATTGAAAAAAGAAGCTAAAACAGCAGCAGATGCAGCAAGCTTAATCGGTGAAGGCTTACAGGCATTTTGTATCCCTGGTTCGGTAGGTGATACAAGAAAAGTAGGTCTTGGGCACGGAAATTTGGCAGCAATGCTTTTGAGAGAAGAAACTGACTGCTTCTGCTTCCTTGCCGGCCACGAATCATTCGCAGCTGCAGAAGGCGCAATCGGTATCGCAAGAAATGCCAATAAAGTAAGACAAAAACCGTTAAGAGTTATCTTGAACGGTCTTGGTAAAGACGCAGCTTACATCATTTCAAGAATTAACGGCTTCACTCACGTTGAAACACAATACAACTACAAGACAGGTGAATTAAAAGTCGTTAAGGAAACTCCGTTCTCAGAAGGCGAAGTTGCTAAGGTAAAATGCTACGGAGCTGATGATGTATCAGAAGGTGTTGCAATAATGATTAAAGAAGGCGTTGATGTTTCTATCACTGGTAACTCAACTAACCCGACACGTTTCCAACACCCGGTTGCCGGTACTTACAAAAAATGGTGCTATGAAAACGATAAGAAATACTTCTCTGTAGCATCAGGCGGCGGCACAGGCCGCACACTTCACCCGGATAACGTTGCAGCAGGCCCTGCTTCTTACGGTATGACTGATACTATGGGCAGAATGCACGGAGATGCTCAATTTGCCGGTTCATCTTCAGTACCTGCACACGTTGAAATGATGGGTATTATCGGTATGGGTAATAACCCGATGGTTGGTGCTACTGTTGCAGTTGCAGTTGCTGTGGCAGGCGCTCTTAGCAAATAATAAAACAGATATCATACATAACAAATTGAATCGCGGGAGTCAAATAACTTCCGCGATTTTTGTTTGATAAAGTTAATCAATAAAAAAAGAACCTTTCTTGATGAGAGGTTCTTTTTGAGTCGACAGCGGAGCCAGCCTGTTCCTGGTTTGTTGTCATGTCGTTTTCAACAAGCGCACGGCTTCCGGCAACAAATGCTGCAATAGTCCTGTTATCAACTCCCAATTTTTTGAGTATAGTGCTGACATGTACCTTTACGGTATTCGGACTGACAAACATTAGTTCCGCAATTTCCTTGTTGTTTAACCCTCTGCATAAATGATGCAACACCTGTTGCTCTCTTTGACTTAAGTCATACATATATTAAATTAACCCCCGAATGTTGTAAGCCTGTTTGTAAATTTTTTGTAATATTTAATATAAAATAAACATATAAATTTTTTTTGCTGTACTATATATATATTTCATATAAATATATCAAATACAAATAGACATTATGACTATATTATATACATAACGGTAAGATTTGTCAATATATTAAGTTGGAATAAGAAAAAATAAAAATAAAAAAATAAAAAAAGAAAGAAAAAGGTAAAAAATGTTAATTGCAGATGCAATCGTGTCGTTACAGACACATACGAAAAAAATAATTTCACAAAAAGAAATTGCAAAAGTTTTAGGGATTTCGGCAGTAGCGTTAAACAAACGTATAACACGTCAAAGCGAATTGAAAGTTTCGGAAGCAGCTAAGCTAATCGCGCATTACGGATGTAATATTCTTGCAGATTATAAGAATGAAAATGACAATGTATCTGTATTTTCCGGGTACAGCGAAAATGCAATAGAAATATGTTATTACCAGAACCCGCTATTAAAAAATACAATAAAAAATTCGTTAATAATAAGCCTTTGGCTGGACAGAGAACTTGTAAGGAATGTTTGGAAACGTGATGAAAAAGAATTAAGGCTCATAAAAATGCCGGGTGACGGAATGGACGGCGGAGTTTTGCCGATAAAGAACAACGATTTGCTCATAATAGATACAAATGACAACGACATTTTGAGCAGCGGAATTTATGCTTATACCACCAACGAAGATAACCTTATATTTATAAACGGGATTAAGCAAAAAATGGATGGTTCGGTAAAATTTTATTATTTCAACCAAAACTACAATGAAACAATTTATAATAAGGAAGATTTAGAAAACGTAGATTTTAAAATAATCGGCCGCATAATAAAAAATATGTCAGTTTTGGTGTAATACTTTGAGGATATGGTATTGTAAATTTTTCCGGCTGCTGTTTTACTTTTTTAACTGATGGGATTTTGAAGAAATTAGTGTTTTTTGTTTAGATTTTGCGCATTTGTGAAGAAGTTGTTTTTCTTTTGTTGTAAGCTTCTGGCTGTTTTTTATGGTTTGAATAACGTTGCGATAGAGGATGAGTTCTTCTTCGGAAGCATCTTCCAGAAGCGCAAGGATTTCATCTTTAACCGGGTTGAAGTTAGTAATATTGTTGATATCAAGCACCCTGATATCCATATTAAGAACATGAATAATTTTAAGTACAGTGTGAATGGAGGGAGAATTTTTGCCCATTTCAATACGATAGATTTGTTTTTCGTGGATGTCGGCTTTTTCTGCAAGTTCAGCCTGTGACATGCCAAGCCGTCTTCTCTGTTCTTTAATCTTTTCCCCGAGATTAGCAAATTCGTCTATCATAAGATACTCCTGTGTACTGTATATGTATAATGATAGAGCGTATTTGCACTAAATAAATAACAATTAAGCTAAATTAAGCAATAGCAATAGAGCATATTTATACTACTAATACATTAAATATATTAAATTTTGTAAATAATATTGACGTTTGATTGAAAATATGTAACATTATTTAATAATAGTGTAAATATGTTCTGTTTACATTTTGTAATATGTCATATTTGTGCAAGGTTAAATATTATAAATATTTGTTACAAATATATAGGAGAATAAAAAGATGAAAAAATATATATTAATACTATTTATAGGATTTATTTTTGGGTATCTATTATCAATCACGGTTGACCCACTATTTACTGCTAAAGCAACTGCCGAAGTTGCAGGAATGTCCAGATATGAATTAGAACATGATTATGATTTTAAAAATGCGGTAAAAAATATTGTTTCAACCAACTGTAATGTCGATTATAGCGGTAGTATTACTTGTTTTTAAGGTAAACAAAATAGAAAAACATATAAATATGGTATAAATTTTAGTTTCCTAAAGAAAATAAAAACTTGTACAGGCAATTATTAATAAATTAATACCAAACAAATCATACTATTTACGTCATATTGGTAACTTTAATATTGATAATTACGATGAATTTGCAAAGATTTAGCATATGTAAAAAATGTTGCAAGAAAAATAAACATATGGAAAGAAGTCTAAATTGGAGAAATAATATGAAAAACGAATCTTATAAATAGAGTTGATAAACAATATACCCACACATTTAGAATTGGTCATTAAAAAAGGAGAGCTTTTATGTACAATAAAATTAAATTTTTTATAGTATTTATTGTAATGGGAAGTATTATTATTTATTTTGCATATCATGGATTTTTCCCATTTAATACCACTATTGGAAAAAATATCCATTATTGGATTTATGATAATTATCATATTGCCTTCAATATTTCTAACCTTGAATATAAAAATACTAAATATTATTGTTTACAAAGTAAGGCAGACACTATTAGATCTTATTTTGAGCAAACTAATCAATTATATGCAAAAATAACAGAAATACAACGCTTGATTAATAATGCAAAACAACAAAAATATCCTATTTCAGATTTAGATTACAGATTAGTAGAAAACAAGTATGACTATGCACATTCATTTGGTGATGACTACTATTTGAACAAAGCAAATACTGCAAAAAAAATTTTGCAATCAAAAGTAGACTTTAATAATACGATTGATAAATATATAAAACAACTTGAACAAGAAGGCAAAAATATAAATGTAAAAATTGAAATCTTAGATAAAAAAATGATTTCTGAATGTTGCATTAAATTATTATAAAGAAAATATAGATAATTCCTGTTGATGTTAATACATTCTAAAATTTCATATAATATAAATTTTCCGGTTAAACAGTTATTTACATAAAATTTATACAATATTTGTAGCTTTAAGTTTATATTTTCCTATTGCTGGTTGCATTTGTTTTATATTAATTTTTTTTTCTTTAGCTAGTTCGTAGAGTTTAGCATAATGCTCCGTAGTTATATTTGTACCCAAATAAATTCCTGTTGGTTTTAAGTGAAAAGATTCCTTATTAGGATCGCCAATATATCTCCATTCTTTTTCATACTGCCAACCTACGTATTTTGTAGTTACGCAAAATGCTTGTATAGTATTTTTATTATAATTCCTGCCATTAAATTCTTTTAGTATTTTGTTTAAAAATTTAGTATTTCTTTGATACAAAATTGGATACAAAGTCTTTTTTATTTGAGTTGTATCGTATTCAAGGCAAAAACCTTTATTTGAATCAGCATAATGTGACCACATCAAAATATTATCATATTTTTCCGAAAAACAAGTTATTTTACACTTAATTTTATCAAACATCTTCCATTCATATTTATTTATCGTTTTAAATGCCTCATACAAATCTTGAATAGAACCTCCTTTTGATAATAATTTTTGCTTAATATTTGTATACTCATTACGATCAAGTAATTCTTTAAAAGTTATTAGATTCTCCCCACCAATTACTCTATGAACTAAATTTTCTAATTTTTTTAATTCATAATGTGAAAACTTTATATTTGCCTCTTTAATTGTAGAACTTAACACATGACGTATGGTATTTTTATCTAATAGATTTATTGATACACTACTATCAAACAGATCATTAAAATCATTTGGACTACTTAGCCAAATATATTCTTTTCTTAAACTTTCTATATTATCATTATTATAAGCTCTATAACGATATAACTTTGGAGGAATTATTTTATGTTTGTATTCAATAAATTTTGCTATATCGTAACTATTATTATCTAAACACTTCTTCAATAAAGTAATATATTCTTGTTTATCTTCTTTATTCACTTATTTGCACCAGCATTAAAATTATCCTTTCACAAACTCTATATGATATCCCAAAATTTCGAGCAGGATAGATGTTTCTTCCAGTGTTATTGATTTCCTGATAAGTTTTCCGGACAGGGTATTCACTGTATATTTTTTGCCGGTTTTTTCTGTCATCAAATCTGCCATTTTTGACAGGGTTACAGCCTCTTTCCCCAATATATATTTTAACTCGTTGCGAATATTCTTTTTTCAATTATATAAAACTTGACAAAATTTACATAAATTTATATAATATTCTTTATAAAT
>CALUUU010000082.1 GCA_944324035.1 Candidatus Gastranaerophilales bacterium | reverse complement strand
GTTTCAAAAATATTTAGAGCTTCCTTATAATCTTTGTTATTATAAGCATCTATACCAGAATATATATTTTCTAATTGGCGTAGTCTTTCTTTGCTGTGGTAATTATGAGTATTAGAGAAATATATAATCAAAAAAACTAATACAAATAATGTTAAGAATAATAGCAACAATAAAAGAGTAACTACGTACAAGGTCATATACAAAGGATTTTTCACAACTGTTGCAATAAATAAATCAAATTTTGTAAAAAATCCCAAATTGCTTACAGAAGCAGCGTTTCCTAATGTTTGTGTAGGAATATTCCACATTTGATAAAATAAGTTTAATTCATCTTTCATAGTTTCTATTCTATATAAAACTTTAAGTTATGATAATTTAAAAACTAAGTCCACATATTTTGGATTATAGTTTTTTATTAACGAAATAGTTTTTTGATAATTATCTTCGTCCTTTAGTGTTAAATAACATAAAGCCATGCAACAATAGAAAATACAATATTCTTCATTTTCTATAGGGCGTGAAAGAATATCTTTTTGTGTCATTAGATAATTAAGTCCAGCCTGTGGATCTTTTAAAAAACCTATGTACACATTTATTGGTTGTGCAACAAGTGATGGATGTTTGATTAATTCCTTTTCAGTAACTACATCATTAAAATATGCTATTGCTTCCCTATAACGTTTTAATTTAACAAGTAAATTAAATTTTTTAATTCTTTTTGCTTTTACATAATTATTTTCTAGAAAAGCGAGAGCTTCTTCATTTTTTTCTAATTTTTCTAGAGCAATTTCTATCCAACTGTTTAAGCCTCTATTATATTTTTGTTTAATAAACTTTGGAACTAAATTTTTTGCTTGTGTAAATATTTCTATAGATTTTTCATATTCTTTATTATTAAAATAGTTAATACCATCATTAATCAAAATTCTTGACTGTCTTATTTTTTCGCCGTTTTTGTAAGAATATATAGCTAATAGAGAGTAGCAAATTCCAAGTAGCCAGTTTAATAAAATAAAAAATATAGCTGACAGTATATATAATAAAATTTCTATTACTTTATGATTATTATGAAAATTCGATAATCTTTGATCAAAATTTGTAGGTCTAAGATATGGTGGTAAACTTTTTGCATTGATAGTACCATTTTCATTTAAATCATGCCAAAAGTCGTACTTGGAGTTGAACTGTATATGTTTAAGTTCTCCATACATATCCGGTTCTTTAAATATACTTTGACTATTCTTTTCAAAATCCTTTTTTAAAAAATCTAATAAGTTAAAATTATTTCCAATATCCATTAGTATTTCTCCATTTTTATATAGAAATAGTTAATAAAAATTTAATATATTAAATATAGATTTATTGTAAATTAGCCAGGAGGTTATTTTTTATGGTTTCAAATTCAGAATTTTTTTCGTTCAATTCCGAATTTTTGTCAAAACAAGATGAAAATATTGATGTTTTTACTAATAAAATAGTTGTTTTAGCTTCAGCACTATCAGATCTTTCCGATAATACTAAGCCACTTTATAGTCAATTTATAAACTTATATAAAGCCTTTGATAATTTAGGAAATCGTGCTAAGCTTTTTACAACAGTTGCTTTTTCTGCGGTTATGGCCGTTAAATCCACACTACAATATGCTTCAGAAGGCAAAGAGATGGCTGGCCTGGTGAGAGATTCAGGCTTAGCCGCGGATAAATTTCAAGCATTGGCAAATGCCTCAAAACACTATGGCGGCAGTGCTCAGGCAACGGCACAAAGCCTTTCCAGATTGCGTACTGGTTTAGCAGATATTCAAAAAGGCGGTAACGGCAACGGGCTGGCGGATACTCTAAAGGCTTTTAATATAAATTCTAAGGGAATACAGTCAACAGAGCAGTTTTTGACAGTTATTGCAGGTCGTATGGAAACGCTGAAATCCGAAACAGAAAAGCTGGATTTTGGGCGAGCTCTAGGGTTGGACGATGCGACTATAAAAGCCCTTAGCGGCGGAATCGAAACTTATACAAAAAATTTAAAAGACGCATCAAAATATGAGGCTTTTTCCCCAGGAGACCTGAAACGTGCAGAAGAACTTGAAGCTATATTGAATGATATCAGTTCAGGTCTTTATGCTATTGGAGCAAATTTGGCGCAGTTGTTATTGCCTGTATTGACTCCTGTATTTTCTGCAATAAAAGGTATTGTTGACTTTTTTGCCTCTAATTCAGAGATGATAAAGCTTATGATAATAGAAATTGCGGCAGTTATTGGGTCTGTTCTAATTCCTATGCTAGTTGCGGCAGCTCCTGCTGCAATCACAGCATTTGCACCTTTTTTGCTTTTGGGTGCCATAATTGCAGGAATTATTGCGGCATTTGTTGGGCTTAATTGGGTTATAGGTGAATTTTGGGCATGGCTTAGTGGAAAAGATTCAGTATTTACAGATTTGTTTGTCTGTTTTGATACCTTTAAGGAGGGCATGATATCCGGGTTTAAGCAGCTTGGACAAAATATTGCATCTTTCTTTACCGGTCTGTGGAACGCTATTAAAACCGGGGTCGGCAAGCTTGTTGAGGTTGTTAAACTGGTTGTTGCTAAGATCATGGAAGTCATTCCTGATTGGCTTTTGAATTTCATAAAAAACGGCGGCACTGTCGGGCTGCTCTTTAAAGTTGCCGGTAAGGGGATAAAAGCTTTAAAAGACGCCTCAGCCGCCAACGGTATAGGGTTTGTTCCGTTTGACGGCTATATGGCTGAACTTCACAAAGGCGAAGCTGTTCTTGATAAAAGTGAAGCCGGCTTCTGGCGTAGTTTAAATGCCGGAAAAGAAGCGATTAATCTTACTGCTAATGTGCCTATTGCATCCGTGCCGCAAGGGGCTATTACCAGTGCTTATAGCGCTGCTAATACATCTAATTCCATATCTTTCGGAGATATTACTATCCAAACCCAGGCTACTGATGCTGACGGGATTGCCAATGAATTGGTTCAGAGTATTAAAATGGCCTTTAACGGCTTAGATACAGGAGTACGCGCATGAATTTGAAACCTACTGCAACTAATATAATCCTGCGTGTTGCGCAGAATTTGAAAAATAAAAATTTCGCCGTGTATAAGGACAATGTTGAAGTGCTTACACAGGCTCAGTTTGTTGAAGGCAGCATCGAAGATGATGTCAGCCTTATGGAACATCCGCTCGAAAGCGGCGCTGTGATTGTGGATCATGAGGTCTTTAACCCTAAGAAAGGCTCCTTATCTATTCTCATTGACGATGAAGACCAAAGTTCGCTTTCTGAATTAAATAAGTACTATCAAAGCGGAACGGCGCTTACTATTAAGGCTAAGGGCGAGATGTTCCCGAATATGGTCATTTGCGCTAAACCCTTCAGGGTTAGCGCTGACCATTTCAATAAAACCCTCTATTCGCTCTCCTTCAGAGCTGTACAGGTCGCTGATACCCAGTACGTTAAAATGAATACCAATCAGGTTAAAAATTCTAAAGATGCTTCAACTCTGAAATTGGGTCAAAAAAGCCCGCAGGAGCTGCTTTAGAGGTGTTTTGGGTATTCCTCTTTTCCCGGATGAATTTTTGTTTATTCTGTTAATAAATATTAAGCAAAATAATATTAATTCTTAATATTTTTGACTTTACTACTCTTATACGTAGGTTGAATATTGTCAAAATGTCTATATTTTGACAATATGTTAATGTGACTTTGTGGTGGAAATTTCATTACTCATAACGATAGTTTCCTGGATTGCTTCAACGCTGCGCCTCGGATTATTCGGGTTGTTGTCGGAGTAACAACTCTCGCGCTGGGGCACTTTGTGCCGTGGCGCCCTGCCGAAAATCCGACGCAATGACGGGTAGATTAGCGGGATTCTTCGGGGTGTTCACCCCTCAGAATGACAGTTTTGCATAGCATTTGTCGTTTCGTGCCATTATGAGCGGCTTCGAAGCAATCCTAGACATTATTAATGATTGAATAATTACTTCTTTTTATTTATATCTGTCCGGCATGTCAGACTTTTCTTTTTTACCTAAAAACGGAATTATTATTGATAAATTACTATTACTATTTATTAAGAAATATTTTTATATCTAATAATTATTCTTAATTTATATAAAATACTACTTCAGATTTTAGTACGAATATCGCCATTATGTCTATATATTTCTTGTATCTTATTTCACAAATCTGGCATGTCGGGTTTTCTTTAATTTTATCAATCCGGAATTATTATTAATATATTCTCCGCAAAAATTTTTTATCTTATATTAACAAATGTTACAAAATTTTTGAAATTATTAAATAATTTTTGAAATAGTACTACATTATAAAGTTCTAAAATTGTCAAAATGTATATGTAGTTGGCTATATGTATATAATATTAACATTATGTCTATTTTTTAATATTTGCCTATTTTATACTTGTTTAAATATTTTGAGGTTTGAATTATGACTACTTACTCTATCGACTTGAAATCCACTCCTAATCAGGAGTTTTTTATTAACATTCTGAACAGGGATATGACCATTCGGATTATTGACAGAGGGCTTCCGCTCTTTTCTCTATATATTAACGGTGATTACCTTGTGCAAAATATCCCATGCTTCTCTAATCTGGGAATTCTGCCTTACCCGTATATGACCACTGAGATTGGCGGAAATTTCATGTTTCTTACTGAAAATGACGAATACCCTGCGTGGGAAAATTTCGGAAATACGTGTAATCTCGTTTTTGTTACAGGAGATTAGGAAATGCAAAAAAGAATATGTTATATTGAAATATCTGCGCCTTCGGGGATTAAGCAGATTAAGAATATTGCCTTAAAAGGTTCTGTTAGCAGGCGTATGGGCAGTGTTGCCGCAGAGGCTAAGGTTTCCGTTGCTAACCTTGCCAAAGATGATATTGAGTACTTGTCTACTTACATGTCTTCTTATGTTGAGCCTGATAAGCGTA
Organism: Candidatus Gastranaerophilales bacterium; assembly: GCA_944324035.1. GTDB lineage: Bacteria > Cyanobacteriota > Vampirovibrionia > Gastranaerophilales > Gastranaerophilaceae > UBA1221. The sequence continues at coordinate 4,223 of CALUUU010000082.1, read as the reverse complement.
AACAAATTGCCATCTATGCCGGTTATCAGGATTCAGGTTACGGGCTAATCTTTCGGGGGGATATTATTCAGGCTGTTCCTGAAGGAGTTAAGGATATTTGGCTTAATATTGACGCCAAAACTAACTACTTTAACAGACAAAACCTTATTACATACTCTGTTACTTCTCCGGTTACGACAAAGCAAATGGCTCAGAATGTTGCTAACCAATTAGGGGTTTCGCTTTCTTGGAAAAGTAAGTCGCAAAAGATTATTGATTCCATTAACTTTGTCGGGGCTAAGGCTAAACTTATTGATGAGTTAAATAAATATGGGGATTTCGTTGCGTTTCTTGATAATGATGTGCTTAAAGTCGTTGATAAAGACGAGGATGCGCCGGCTTTTCAAAATTCACAGTCGGAAACTTCTGCCGGCAATAATTCTGACGGAAGTGTAAAACTTATTAATTTATCGTCAGGATTAATCGGTGTACCACAGGCTACGGAGTATGGTGCTAAGTTTAAAGTGCTGCTTGACCCTACGCTTAATCCTTCTGACTGGGTAAAGCTTGAATCCGAAAAGTTTCCGGCGATTAACGACTATTACCAGATTTATAGTCTGAAATATGATTTTTCTTCACGTGAGAAAAATTTCTACTGCGAAATTGAAGGTAAAAATTATAAGAGGAATAAAAAATAATGACAGATATTACACAAACTATACCTGCCAGAGAACCTGCTGACGCGGATTCTTTAGAAGGGTTATGCAGACTGATTAAAGATATTACGCTTATGGATATGGAAAAGGTTCTGCCGGGAATTGTGCAATCTTATGACAGGACTACAAACCGGGCGGTTGTAAAGCCGGCTGTTACCGGTATTGCTTCTTTAGGACAGAAAATTCCTAAGCCGGAGTTAGTAAATATTCCGGTTCTTACTTTGCAGGGCGGCGGAATATTTATGAGTTTTCCGCTAAAAGCCGGGGATAGCGGCTGGCTTATTGCATGTGACAGGGATATTTCTGTTTTTAAGCAGAATTTGGAAGAGTCCTCGCCAAATTCGTATAGAAAACATTGTTTTAATGATGCTTTTTTTATTCCGGATAAGATTAATAATATTTCCGTTAGTGAAGATGATACCGGGGCTGTTGTCATTTCAACTTTAGACGGCGGGACAAAATTTTCTTTAAAAGATGGTGAAATTAAGCTTACCGGTAAAACAATTATTACAGGTGATACAACAATAGATGGAACATTAACTGTTTCGGGAGATGTTACGGGTGCCGGAATAAGTTTAAGTACTCATACACACACGGGCGTTGAACCCGGTGCGGGAAATACAGGAGGACCTCAATGAAAACAATAGCTACTGATGATAATAATGATTTGTATATAGATGATGGCGGCTCTATTGCTATAGTTAGCAATATTGATGCATTGGCTAATATTTCTAAAAATGCTGTCCTTACCAATAAAGGGGAGCTTACTTACAATGTCCAATTCGGTATTCCTTATATGGAAACTATTTTTGCGGATGTTGCTAATACAGATATTTTTCAGGCAAGTATTATACAAACGCTCGAAAGTCTTGAAGGTATCGAGAGGGTATCTTCTTATTCTTTTGAAATTAATAACGGTATTTACTCATATCAGGTGGAAGAAACAACAGAATACGGAACGGTGGTTTTGAATGGCTAATTATACTTATATTACAAGCAGCGGTACGGTTGTTGCCGATACTGCTGATATTAAAGAAACTGTGCAAAAGGAATTTAAACAAGCTTTGGGTGAAGATATTTCGCTTGAAGACAGTACTCCGCAAGGAAGGCTTATTGATATAGAAACTACAGCCCGTGCGGCTGTCGTTGAAAATAATGCACTTGTTGCAAATCTTTTTAATGTGATGTTATCTTACGGAATTTTTCTTGATGCTATGCTTGCCAATTTCGGTATGTACAGGGAAGGTGCTACTGCAAGCAGGGTCAGTGTTAAAATTACAGGACAAAAGGGAACAGTGATTCCGTCAGGCTCACAGGCGTCGACTTCTAACGGTATTGTTTTCTATGCAGAAAATGATTTGATTATAGGTGAAGATGGTTCTGTTCAGGGAACTTTTTTATCGCTGGAACTTGGGGCAATTGCTTGTGCTGCAGGTGAATTAAATAAAATTATTGATGGCACTTTTGGCTGGGAAACTATATCAAATATTGCTCCTGCTGTTTTAGGGACTGACAAAGAAAGCGATGCACATTTTAAACAAAGGTTTCTGAATTCCGGACTATTTACCGGTAAAGCTTTACTTGAAAATTATTACAGTTCAATTTTAGGGGTAGAAAACGTGCAGAGTGCGTTTGTTTACGATAATTACACCAATGATAATATCATTTATGATACTGTATCTATTTTACCGCACTCGATTTACTGCTGTGTTGACGGCGGTACTGATGAAGATGTTGCAAATGCTATATTTGCAGTTAAATCAAGCGGCTGCGGGTATACCGGAGATGTTTCGGTTCAGATTAAGGACAAGTGGTTTGGGGCGTTATATAGCGTTAAGTTTAACCGTCCTGAGATTGTAGATATTTATATTTCTATTTCTGTTGACAGGGGAACTTCTGCTTCTACAGAACTGGAAGAGTCTATTAAAAATTCTGTCTTAAGTTTTGCCAACGGTGAAATAGCCGGTTATACCGGGTTAAATATTGGCGTTAATGTTTCCCCTTTTGAAATTGCCGCCGGAATTAATGCTTTGATTCCTGGTATTACGGTTAAAAATTTAAAAGTCGGGACTTCAGAAGATAATCTTTCTACTGACGAAATTAAAATTCATGTTAACCAGAAAGCTGCTGTAGCTTATGAAAATATTAAGGTGATTATCAATGAGTAAAATTTTTGAGTTTAAAAATGATATAAATCTTGAAAGCCAAATATTATGGCAGTATGCGAGTGCTGATAAAATGAACAGCCTGCTTTTACAAAAGCAAAGTTGGTATAATATTTCTCATAACGGTTTTTGGAACAATTGGGCTGATGATGTCTTAAATATTTCTACAGCAAATGATTTTGGGCTGTCTATTTGGGGAAATTTATTGCAAGTTGCAAGAACTTATGAAGTTAACGGAAATATGATTACTCTTAATACTGAGCAATATAGACTTCTTCTGAGAGGCCGACTTCTGTATTTAAGAATGAATAGCAGCATACCTGCTATAAATGAATATTTAAAGCTTATATTTCAGGATGACGGTAATGCTTATGTAAGAGATAACCTTGATATGTCTATAACTTATATTTTGGAATTTATTCCTACTGAAGAAGAATTAGTCGTTATATTAAATACAGGAATACTGCCCAGACCTGCTGGTGTAGGCTATAAAATTTATGTTATTCCGCCTGCAGAAGTTTTTGGTTTTTACGGTAGTGGTTTGAGCAGCTTTAATCAAGCTGTTTTTTGGAATGGTTTTGATTGGAAAAATAAATAAAAATGGAGGTAAAATGAAAATAACAGATATGATACAACCTTTAGTGGTATCTGCTCCTTTAGCTTTTGAAGGAGATAAAAATATTATTCCGGAGAGTGCTTCTGGTTCGAATAAGGCTTCAATAGAAGAAGGCTTCCCTGAAATAACCCAGCTCCCGTTGGCAGACGGCGGACTTCCGCCTGAACGTGCAGATTTTAACGGGATGTTTTATCTATCAACCGACCAACGCGTGTTTTTGCAAAATGGCGGAGTTATAACATTTTCAGAAGAAGTTTCAACTGCAATAGGAGGTTACCCAAAAGACGCAGTGCTTGCCTATTTTGATGAAAAAGGTGAATACCACCTTGCACAAAGTTTAATTGATGATAACACCTATAACTTTGTTGAAAGTCCGGAATATTTAGACGGAGCTCACTGGCAAAAGATAAATATGGGCGGTTCCTCTCGCAATATCGGTGAGATTGTCACCAGCACGCTTCCGCTTGTGGATGCCGGCTTACATCTTCTTGACGGTTCACTTCTTCAGGGCGGCGGGATTTACAACGCGTTTGTAAGCTACATCAAAAACCTTTACGAAACAAATTCCGCAGCAAGCTATTTTGCAACGGAAGAAGATTGGCAGACAAGCGTTTCAACCTACGGGGTTTGTGCAAAATACGTTTACAACTCCGTTGACAACACGGTAAGGCTGCCAAAGATAACCGGGCTTATAGAAGGCACTGTAGACACTAACGCCCTCGGCCAGCTTGTGGAAGCCGGGCTGCC
>CALUUU010000081.1 GCA_944324035.1 Candidatus Gastranaerophilales bacterium | reverse complement strand
TAGTGCATTCTTATAAATATTTTCAGGCAAAATTTTTAAATTATTTTTAGCTTCTCTTACATAATTATTCAACAAACTTTTTGCTTTTTCAATACCTGCATAAGGATTTTGAATATCCCCTGAATATATGACTGGAGCTGTATAGATGCCGTTTTTTATGTCGCTGTCAGGAGAATCTTTATAAATGTTTTTTATATCATCACGTATTTGAAAGGCTATTCCGAAATTTTTCGCAAATTCACAGTGAATATTTGACTGTGTTTCCAATAGAAGCGCTCCTTTAAGAGAAGCTTCAAACAAGGCGCCTGTTTTGTCATATGTTTTTTCAATATATTCTTCAAGTGACGGGATTTTATATTTCATTGAATGCTGGTTAATTTCGCCTTTGCACATTTTATTCAGGGTTTGGGTGAAAATCTCTATAAGTTCTGTTGATTTTAATTCCAATAGTTTTCCCAGTGCAAAAGACAGTATAAAATCTCCGGCAATAACTGCCATATGATTTCCTTCTTTTTTGTTAAACGAATCTTTCTTACGTCGTATTTCGCTGTCGTCTATTACATCATCGTGAATTAGCGATGCGTTATGAATAAGTTCTGTTGCCGCCTGTAGTTTAATTTGTTGTTCAGTAATTTCATACCCGCAGGCTTTCAAATACAAAAAACTGACTACCGGACGTATGTGTTTTGATGGAGTTGTTATGTAATCCTTTAAATCTAAATATGTTTCAAGCCCCTTGAACATTTCCTGTTCCACAAGGCAAAGCTCGTCTTTTAAAATGTTTTTTATCTCTTCGTATTTTATGCTAAAATCCATAATGTTATATTAGCAAAGACAAAGAAAAACGACTAGCATAATGTTAGTCGTTGGAAAATTAATAGGAAAAAGGAAAAAGGGAAAGGAAAATCTTTTTCTTAACCGAAGGTTTTGAATGAACTTTCGGTATTTTTTTCGATTACTTTTGATACCGCATCAACTTCGTTTGAAATTGCATCCTGTTCAGTATCAAGTTGTTTCAATCTTAATTCTAAGTTTTTATCTTCTGCCTGAATGATTTCGATTTTTGAGTTTATTTCATCAATTGCCTGATCATACAGTTGTTTTTGATATTCATATTCGTTCATGGCATCTTTATATGCGTCCTGATCAGTTGTTGTTTCTGTTGTGAGGGCATAGTCAATGTATATTGGGTTGCCGTTTGCATCCAATATAGGATCGCCGTTGCCGTCAACATCAGGAATGCTGATTGAAATAAATCTGCCGGAAGAATCTTTTTCAACTTTGCAGTGTTCAATAGCAAGATGTTCTTCTACTTTTTGTTCACTGCCTATTGTGTAGCAATTGATATTTGATAAAGAGTTATGTGTCTTATCATCGTATGTTGCTTTTTCTAAATCGTCTACGCTGTAGAAATAAGGAACTTCTGAACCTGTAGTTGTATCTTTTACATATCTTACAACCCAGTCAGTCTTACCGTATTTTTGTTCCAGTAATTTTGCCCAGGCTTGTTCTTCTCTTTGTCTGTCTGCCTGTTTATCTGTATTTGTAATACTCGGGTCAGCAGTTCCTAATTCTCTTAATTCTGTTGCTCCGATAGAATAGGTATAATCCGGATCTGTTCCATTTCTTGTAACAATACTTGTAGAAGCTGCAACTGCAGAATAATCATCCTGCCATTTTGATAAATAGCTTATTGTATATTGTCCGTTTGGTTCTGCTATCAATGAGGTTACGGTGTTTGTAAGTGCCCCGTCTTCAAATGTGTAGACTGTTTTGGTATAGTTATCTACTGAAGGAGGAGTTGGAACGCTCATACCGAGAAGGTCGTTGTAGTAGTTGGCTGACTGATTAGACAACGTTGTACGCTGCTGGTTAATCTGTTGGCCTTCAAACTCAACGTTATTTTTTCGAGCGGTTAAACCCAAAAATCTGGCTTGTGAAGCTGCCATACCCATAACGGTAGTCATTCCTTTCTTGTTCTTAGTACATTCGTAGTCATGTTATCGACTGCCATGGGTTAAAACTTTAATTTTTGTTCCAATCATGTTAAGAAATTGTAACATATTTTATATATATTTTGTACATATTTATTTAAGATGCTTGTCCTGTCTGTGTTTTAAATCTGTCGGAAATGTAACTTAAAATTGCTCCCCCGATTTCTTCATTAGGGTCAAAAGCCATGTCCCGGCATGGTTTTAGTGAATTTTGTATGAGCATGCTAACTAACGGGCCAAAAGCATCAGGAACTTGTGTTTTTCTGTATATTCCGGCCAGAAAAGTTTGAATATTAGGCGAGTTTGTATTGTTAAATCTCGAGAGTGCCGGGTACATTTTATCAATGCCTTTTGTGCCGTTTTCGAGCATTCTGTCTAAAATGTATAGTGTTTCTGTTATTTGAGCTTCGTTATATGAGTGCAGAAGAATTTCGTTAAGATATGGAAGTGCTTGCTCTTTTTGTTTTACAAAATAGTCCACTTTATTTTTATCAAATATTGTGTAGTTTCTCTGCATAGTCGGTAATTGCACGTAACTTCCGGCTGGAGAATTATTAGGCCTTTTTTGACTGCAAAAAGTTCTGTTTTGTTTATATGAAATTGTATTAACCGGTGTCAGCATAATTTTCCTTTTTATGAATATACAAACGGAGGCCCGTTTTTAATTTCAAGTAAAATGTTTTCTGCCATTGTTTTTAGCTGTTCTTTTGGTTTCCCTTCATCAACCTGCTTGTAAAATTCTTCCACAAGCGGTTTGATTGCGGCATCTTTTTTGGATTTGAAGTTGCGCAATTCTGTTGATACCAGTCGTTTTTGAAGGTCGATTTCAGTTTGAGCATTAAGTTTTTTTACCTGAACTTCTTTTATTGCATCTCCAATGAGTTTCCCGCCGTAACTTACTCCTGCAAGGGCTGTCATTCCTATAAAAAGCTGCTGGAACTGCGGGTTGTCAGGTTCTATTAAAAAGTTATAGAAAAATGCCCTGTAATCATCTACAAATGAAGACAGAGAAGGTTTTTGCGTACCGTCGCCTCCGATATTCGGATTTACTTTTACAGTTGAGGTTTCAATTTTTTCAACTGTTTTATTGATAAAATCTTCTTTTTCTGCACTTTCCCAAGGAGTTTTATTAACGATTTCTTCCACAAGTTCTCTTTTGGCATTAATAAATTGAAGTCCGTGTTCAAGATATTCTTTGACAAAAGATGAGTCTTTCCCGGATTGCGCAATTGTTTCTAAGTCATTTTTTGTTTTATTAACGAATTTCGAAACCTCTTTCCCGCCGGTGCGCAAATTTTTCAAGGAGTATAAAGATAGTCCTATTATTGATGCAATTGTTGCTCCTCCGAGAAGAAAATATCTAACAGCACTGTTACTTGATTTTTCATCTGATTTATTTCCAAATGAGAGTTCTTTTGCTGATTTAAACATTCCAAAGGGCTGTTCCTGTGCCGTATTGTATTCCAGATATTTTGAAAACATTTTTGTTTTTTCGGATAATGAATTTCTTATTATTTGTATCTTTCCGCTAAAGGATTTGGTTTCTATGTCTATAAGCTGTTCTTGAAGGTTCTTTTGAATATCTGCTTCTTTTTTCTTTACCCAGACCTCTTTAAATCCGTCGAAAAATGTTTTTCCCATAAATGCTGCTGCAGAAAGTGTTAATACCCCTAAGCCTGCTCTAATTGTTTTGTTATTCGGGTTTTGAACCATTTGTACAAGAGCTTGGTCATTTTCATTATTTATGGAAATATTTCTTGTAAAGGATGTTATCCATTTTTCGCGAGCTATTTCATTTGTAATTTTTGCATTACGCTTTACAAACCAGGATAAGCCGGCGATAATTCCCATAATCCCTACTGCTATACCGCTTATTGGAAGAATACTCTTCTCAGGTGTTGTCTGATTTTCTTTTAACTGTTTTGGCAGTTTAACTGTATCTGAGATAATCAGCGAGTCTTTTGTATCATTAAGATTAAGTGACAATGGTTCCGGTTCATACTCGCCGCGTATAAAGCTGTTTACGATAACACCTTCTCTGGTTTTTGAATTGTTACGGCGCTGAACTCCTGTTAAATTCCTTTGCTGACGTCTGGCTTCTCCGTCATTGAACAGAGTTATTTCCATTGTTGTAATTCCTTTTCTGTTTCTTCTTCATCCCCGGTAATCTTTTTATACAAATCGTGGATGAACGTTCTTAGTTTGAATGCCTTTTTAGTTTCATCTATCTGCTTGTCATTGTTATCTGTATTTTCAGGATTGAATATTCCAAATAAAGATTTTATTTTCTTTTTGAATTCGTTGAGAGGTTCTGATATCTTTTTGGCTATTGCGGCTTTTATCTCTATGTAAACCGCGGCAACTTTGTCTGAAATATCTGCAAATTTTTGGCTTATTGTTTGTGTGAAATTTTGTATAGCTGCCGGCATGTTTTTTATCAGGTTTAACGCTCCGCCAACAACTGTGTTTAGAACAAAATTTACGGGCTTTGCTATGGCTGCAGGCATGGTGTTTGAGATAAAAGATGTCATAACTGCAATTTTTTGGGAGGCATTCATCATTGCATTCTGAAATGCAATTGCCTGCCTGGCAAAATTTTGTGCATCCTGTTCACGTGCAATTTTTGCGTTCTGCTGAGCTTTTAAAAAGGCTCCTATTGCTGCGCATTCATTCCAGCTCATTTCTCCGGGTTTGGCGGAAAAATCCGCTTTTTTCATTCCTCCGCCACCGCCCATACCGTTACATATAGGGCAGGCTCCAAGCGGTAATCCGTGCGGACAGGTTCCGGCTTTTACTATATTCGGCTGTACTGTTGCTAACTGCAATTAAAATATCCTCTCAAATACTTCCTTTTAAGAGGACATCCTGAAAATACAAAACCACTTCCAAATCGCACGTGGAAAATGTTTTTAACTTCGAGCATTCCGGCTTTTACGGTTGCGGCTACAGCCGGGGATATTCACCCCGTTTCCTCTTAAAATTTATAGTATGATAACCAATATATCAAGTCAACAAAATGTTATGTTAAGTTAAGCTGAATACAACTTTAAGGTTCTGTCTACATTTTTTTCAATTACTGATTTTACTGAATCATACTCTGATTGGAGTGCATCGTGTTCACTATCCAGTAAGGATAAGATGTTATCATAGTTTTTGCCTTTTGCTTCTATAACCTTTTGAGCGTTTTCATATTCTGCTTCTGCTTTTGCTTTGCCTTTTTCATCTGTTTCTTCAGAAATATCAACAGCACTGGTATAAATAGTAGGTCTCCAGGTTGCGTCTTCCAGACCGGTGCCTTCTTTGGTAGGGTCTGTAAATTCTACTTTTTCAAGCATTATGGAGCCATGTTCAAGTGAATATTGCAGCCATTCGGCACTGTTCATAAGACCGTCTTCCAGGATATCGTATTGACGACCCGGTGTCCTTCCTCCTATTGAGGCAGGTGTATTGCTCCCTGAAGTTGATACTGTTTTATCCTGGCTTTCACCATTCATTCGGTGCCAAAGGTTTACATACCACTGTGCTTTATCCTTGTCACTGTATTCATAAACTTTTTCTTCTATTGTTGCCGAGATATCAGGCATTTCAGGCTCTTCTCTGTAGTTATCAACAGCATCCTGGTAGCCTTCATAATCAGTTACCGTAACCATAACTGCCTGTTTTAAATCGTGTTCTACAAAGTATAAAAATTTTGCAAGATTTTGTTCAGTTGCCTGACCGCCGGTTGCACTGCCGTTATAGTCATTATGAACTTCCCACAGCAAATCAACAGCCCTCTGCCATAATGACATATTTGGATCAGATACAGTACCGCCAACCAGTTTTAACTCTGTTGTGCCGCCGTATTCAATTTCTTCATAGGCCATATTATCATATTCAACCCCGTCAATAACGGCAGTACCTTCAATAACATCTCCCGAGCAATGCCCTTCTTTCAGCATTTGTGTTATATTTTCAAAGTTTTCAACGCCGTGCAGCGCGGAGTTCCAGTTCCAGCCGCCGGTTGTTACAATTGTTATCTCGTGGCCGTCGGATGTTTTATGTGTTCCGGGGCCTATTAAGTCCGATAATACGTGCATGTAACAATTGAGCCCGTTCATACCGTTACCAAAACAACCGCCGGAATTTCTTACTGCATTGTAAATTTCATTATTTACATCCGGAACTTCTTTTGTAAAATCTTCAATCTTAGGATAATTATCAACCCAATCCTGGTGATCTTTTAACCAGGCATCGTATACGCCCTGATATTCCGGATTTGTAACGGTTACAGTCTTTCCTGTATCAATTGATGTAACACCGTATTTTTCAAGAAATTCATTTATATTATTGCTGCTTTCAAAGTTTGCAGCATCTGTTTCTGATACAAGTATTTTCCCGCTGGAATTTATCAACCCGTACTGGTTTTTCAAAGGTGCATATGTTGTCAATTGCGTGCCAGTAAGGGCAGTATAGGTTTGATTACCGTCAAGATCATATGTGAGATATGTCAAATTAGTTTCCCTCAAAGCAGCAAGATATCTTTCGTTTGCTTCATAAGTCTGGTTTGTAAGCAAAGCTTTTTCCTGAGTTATCTCCTGTGAACGAAGTTCGTTTGATGATAACCTTGAAGTTATGCTTAATAATTTTGCCTGTGATGCGGATAATCCCATATCTTTCCCTTAACTTGTTACCTTTAAGTTAACGGATAATAATTTGGTTTTCTTTAATTTTGTTTACAAAATTTTACATAACAAAAATGCCGGCAAATTACCGGCATTTTTGTGTATTATATTTCGAGGTTGAATAATTACCAACATACATCTAATTTTCTTGCAAGAGGAGATGTGCCTGCCGGAACTCCGGCTGAATCATTTGCTCTTGGATGGTTTAATGAATAATTACCGCTTGTCATTGCGATTTCACCGGCTCCCATAAAAGGATTACGGCTTGCAGGCTGCGGTGCTTCCGTCTTTCTTAAGTCAAATACATTTAGTGCTCCAAGTGCTGCTAGTGGCTGCATAATTTATACCCCTTAATTTTTCCTTACTTATATAAAAATTTTGCAGCACAACAAATTGCTTAAACTTAAACAATTTGTTACAAATCTTAATAATAATATATTATCCCAATAAATCTAAGGAACGTCCTAAAGTCGGACTGTTTTCCACAGACGGATAGTTAGGAGAATAAGCTTTTCCGGTGAAAAAGTTTACTCCAGCCATTTGCTGCTGTTGATTGTTTCTGTGATTTGATTTCTCATCCAGACTCACAGGATGTACTCTGTACACCTGCTGCGCCTGTATTGCTTTAACCGAATCCAACATCTTGACCTCTTGAATGTTCTCTCTTCAATTATATTAAAAATTATTCTAATATTCAATTTCAGTTTTTAAAAAATTTGTAACATTTGTAATATTTCGGGTAATAAAAAATATTTAATATTCATCTTCCGGATAATTTATAATTATTCGATTAAGTTTAAAATAACAATGGTAATAATTAAGAAAGGTAGTGTAACTATGGAACATGAAAAAGAAACCTTAAAAGAAAAAGCCAAACATGCGGCAGAAAAAGTGAAAGAAAAAGCTGAAGATGTCAAAAAAGATGTTAAAGACGGGATGATAAAGGCTGAGGCTAAAGTACATAACATAAAAGAGGACATCAAAGAAAAAGCGGAAAAAATTCACGATAAAGCAAAGCTAAAAAAAGAAGAAATTAAAGACAAAATGCAAAAAAAGAAAACTGCTTAGACAATTTTTCTCATATGAGGATAAAAAAGGGACGGATAAAGTTATCCGTCCTTTTGGTTTATAAATTTATTTTAAGCGGCTATTGATCACTTTCGTGGTGATCGTTATCCTTCATCAATTTTGCAAAATCCGAAGGTTTGATACTTTGCACAAACTTTTTAAATTCCTGGGCTTCTTCTTCATCTTTAGCAGAATCAGTAGATACAGAACCGTTTGAGATAACGTTTGCCGTAACATAAATCGGCGCATCAACTCTTATTGCAAGGGCAATGGCATCTGACGGGCGTGAGTCTATTTCTATTACTTCATCTTTATCATTTTTTAAATATAGAGTTGAATAGTAGGTATCTTTTTCTACGTCATTGATTTCTATTTTTTCAAGCCGGTATCCGGTTTTTTCTATAACATTAATAATCAGGTCATGAGTCATCGGACGGGCTACAGCTAAGTTTTCAATTTTTCTTATAATTGCGCTGGCTTCTGCAGAGCCTATCCAGATAGGAAGAGCTTTCCTGTTTTCTTTGTCATGTAATACTACAATAGGCGAGCCTGTTCTTGTATCCAGTGCTATACCCATAACTTTCATTTCTATCATTTTTTACCTTTTTACCTTTCGTATAATATTAATTATACCGCAAATATATTTAAGGACAAAGATTTTCCCAGTCAGGTTCAATTTCAGATTGCCCAGGTTCTCTTATCGTTTCTCCGCTTTCCAGCATTACAAGAAGTGATAATTTTAATTGTTTTTTGTAATTTTCTCTTGCTTTTTCTATAGTTTTGGCACAAAAACAAAAGCTCGGAATTTCTTCTATCATAATGTAATGATAGGGTTTGCCTTCAAAGTCTAAGTCTTCGCCTTCTATAAGAGTCCAATTCAGGTTAAGATAATAATCCAAATTTTTCTGTGTCATATTTATTCGCCGATAGAATTCTCACTTAGAGGTTGTGTTATCATTATTCCGTCACCGCCTATTACATCGGCTTGTTTTCCGTCAATATATAAATATGCAGGCTTATCAGTATTTCTACCTACGGTTTTTATTAACTGATACAATCTCTTGTAAACACTGTCTGTTCCGCCCCCATATACAAATCCTGAGGATAAATCTATTATGACACGATCATCTTTATCGTAGATATGAAGAATTGTTGTACTTGTAGGAACTTCTGAGTATATCCCCTGGACTTTTTCTGTTTGAACAGGCCCCATTATAAGTGATGTCAGAGCAAATCTAAGTTTTGTTCCGTCTACTTTTTGGTCGTATTCACGTTTTACAATTTTATATACTTCTTCCCCGTTCTCATTTTTCCCGATGAATACTATAGGAACATATTCTTTTTGTATTTCCGGTTCTGCAGGTGTTTCCGGTTCAGGATTTTGGGCAGGAGTTTCAGTTGCTACCCCGGGAGTTTCGCCCGGCTGTTCTATTACAGGCATAAAAATTTTTAAACCTATAGCGATTGATACAGC
>CALUUU010000080.1 GCA_944324035.1 Candidatus Gastranaerophilales bacterium | reverse complement strand
AAGATTTTTGACAGTCTTGATTTGACAAAAGAAGGCAAACTTGACTGGAAAGAAATTGCAACATTAATGAGTTTTGCAGATGCAGCCGGAGCAAACGGCAAATATGACGGAACAATAAAGAATGAAGATGCGATTAAAGGCATGCAGACACTGCTTAATGCAGGCAGCGGGGCAACCGCAAAAGTACAGCAAAACTACAATAATTTATTTAACATGCTATCTTAAAAATTTATCGAATTCAGTCCAGTCAAATGTTTTAGTTTTCGCGTAATTCAGCAGGTCTTCCGGCTGTAATTCTTTTAGTCTTGCAAATGCTGAGTCAAAGTCTTCATCATAAGCTATTGTCAAAAGCGGCAGGCAAGCCTCATATGCCAACTTAGCCACTTTTGCATCGTAATTGATAGCAATTGTCGGCACACCTGTCTTTATTGCAACCAAAACAGCATGAAAACGCATAGCTATCATATATTCAAGCTGAGAAATCTTTATTATAAAGTCATTTTTTGAAATTGAATGTATGATTTCAGTTTGAATTTCAGGATAAAGCTGTTTAAGCATTTTTTCAAATACCTGACTTATACGCATATCCAAAGCATTTTGGAAAACATACAACTCGATTTTTTTATCAGGAAATTCCCTAACAACAACCTCTGCAAGACGCTGTAAAAAAGCGTCATTGATAGTTTTAAAAGCTCTTAACTGTATACCTACAACAGGCTCAGGATTACTTCGCGGCAAATCAAGAGAAAAAACAGGATCGCTGACCAAGCCGGCATTAATTCCCCAGCTTGCAAGAAAATCTGCACTTTTAGGATCCCTGACAGTTACAAGCTCGCATCTTGAGAGAAGGTTCCTTACAATATTCTGCGAAATTTGTCTTTGAAGCGGGCCAATTCCCTGGGCAAAAATTATAACCTGCTTATTAAACAATTTTGCAAGCCATATAACAAATGAATAATAAAGCAGGCTTTTCAGACTTGTAACATCCTGCAAAAGGCTGCCGCCTCCTGAAATTAAAACATCACAATTTTTTATGGCAAATATTATTCCGAGAAGATTAAAATTTTTTACGGAATTAACCTGATAGTAATAAGAAGTTTTACCCGGGTCATGCGACAAAACAGTAATATTTGCCCTCAGCATGTGCAAATGATCAATTATTACTGACAAAATCGCTTCATCACCGAAATTATCATATCCGTAATATCCTGATATAACAACATTCTTAGTCATACAATTAATTTCCGCCTTTCGAATATACCGCAAAAACATCTTCTGCATGCGGCACAGATTTTACTGCGCCCACGCCTTTTGCCTGAAGCCCGGCAGTGATTGACGCCAGTTTTGCAGCCTCAAACGGCGTATATCCGTTTGTCAAAGCATACATAAATGCACCGTTAAAAGCATCCCCGGAACAAGTAGTATCTACAACATCTTTTGTATAGAATTCCGTAAATGCAATATTTCCGTTATATCCTGTATAATATCCGCCTTTTTCTTTTGACTTTAAAACAACAATACTTATACCCATATCCCAAAGTTTTTTAACTATATTTTCAATGGAATCCAGCTCCAGAATGCTATTTGTATCATACTTTGTACTCATAAAAAGAATATCAAGATTATTTACGATATCATAAAAGCATTCTTTAGCATTTTCAACTGTATTAATAACAGAAGAATAATTAGGATCATATGCTGTCAAAATTCCGTTTGCTCTTGCCGTTTCAAACATTTTAGCCACAGCCTCTCTTGCTGAAAGCGAAAGAGATTGGGTAATACCGCTTGCATAAACCAGGCGGGCTTTTTTTATATAATCTTCCGGCACATCTTCAATTGACAATTTAGACGGAGCAATTTTTTTACGGTAATAAACAAGCTGGGTTTCACTATCAGAAGGAGTTGCGATAATATATAAACCATTTTGCTCCTCTGCAACTTTAACCTGAGAAATATCAAGCCCTTCAGCCTGCCAGCTGTCCATCAGAAAATCTCTGAACGCATCATTTCCTACCCGTGTAATAAAGCCTACTTTAGCTCCCAAACGCTGAGCAGTAATGGCACAAACCAAAGTATCCCCGCCGTAATACTTATATAAACATTGAGAATTACTGAGCCTTTCCTCTGATGACAGCTCAACTAAACTTTCTCCTATGGCAATTATATCTAACTTTTCTTCCATATCTACTTTAACTCCGCAGCAATAGTTTTTGCACGCTTGGTTATTTCAGAATAAGAGTAACCTTCATAAAAATCTCTTCCTACACCGACGGCATAAGCTCCTGCATCTATATAAGCCTTTACTTCATTTAATTTAACATTACCCTGCGGCAAAATTTTTAAAAACGGCATCGGTCTTAATATATCTTCAACATACAGAACTCCGCCCATTGCAGTCACCGGATACAATTTTATTAACGGTATACGTGCCTTCCAGGCGTTATAAGCTTCATTAGGTGTTGACGCACCTGCGATAAAAGGAATCTGTCTGTCTTTTGAAATTTTTACGAGATTCATATGAAAAATCGGAGAAGAGAACACTTGTGCACCGGCAGCAAGCGCCGTATCTGCCTGGAGCGAGGTAATTATGCCGCCGGCACAAACGACAGCAAATTTCGAAACCTCCTCTATAGCCTTATATACTTCAACCGATTCAACATTAATTTCCATAATTTTAATACCGCCGTCAACAAGAGCCTTTGCAGTATCAATAACTTCCTGTGCCTTCTTGCTTCTTATTATAGGAAAAATCTTTTCCTCACCCAGCATTTCTATCAAATTTTTATTCATAATCTATCCTTTTTTCGAAATTTATTATATCATAAAATAAGGGGATATGAAAAAATCATGAAAATACTTAAATCAAAAGGCTTTTTTATAAAATCATTTTTCCTGCATATATTTTTATCAATAATTGTCATATTGCTTTCCTGGGCATTTCTTGAACCGTTTGCATATAACTTTATGACAAAATATTTTTCCGCGGTGAAGCAAGGAAGCAATAACATAGCAATAATAGCAATTGATGATAAATCAATCTCTTATCACAGATGGCCATGGCCAAGAGAATATTACGGGCAAATTCTTGATTATCTTGATAAGTACTCAAAGCCGAGTATGATTGGTTTTGATGCGCTAATTCAAGTAAATGACAAGGAAAATATCCAATCAGACAGAATATTTTTTAACTATATTAAAAATATTGATAATCTGGTAGTCGGGTTTTCGCCGTTAACAACCAGTGTTTTTGACGAAGCAAGAACCAAAGAATATAACAAAAAATTCCATGACAAATTTCATGTAAAAACGAATATTCCCTACCAGTTATACGATTATGGAACATTTACAAGCATCTCGGAATTTCCGCAAGAATACTTTGATGCCGTAAAAGCAGCCGGTTCCGTAAGCGTCACTCAAAATGCAAACGGATATGTGACATACATGAACCAGGTTATTTCCGTAAACGGAAACTACTATCCGTCCCTTGGATTAAGAATGTATATGAAACTTACAGGTTCGGAGTCTTTGACAATCTATCCTGACAAAATTCTTGTAGATAAAACTAAACTTGTAATACCTGCCGTTGCTACAAATAAGGGGGTACAGAACCTTTTAAGATACTATAAATTTTGGAAAGACAGCGAATATACACACCCAAAATACTCGGCATCTGATATCTTAAAATCATACGATGCAATTAAACAAGGTAAAAAACCAATAATTGACCCGAAAGAATTTGACGGAAAAGTTGTTTTTGTGGGAGCGAATGCAAAAGCCGCAGCTTTAGGGCTGGAAGATGCACTGCCAAGCCCTATGCTTAATAAACATCCCGGAGTTGATATACAGGCCACAAACTTTGATAATCTTATAAATAATCAATTTGTAACAAGCACTTCCCTTTGGCAGGATCTTGGGGTTTTAATACTTATCACACTTATAACCTTTATATTTATAAGCAGATTTTCATTTGCAGTATCATTGTCGCTCTTATTTGCTGTTGCTGTTGTGTATTTAATAGGCGCAGCATACTGCTTCAGCAGGGGAGTTTCAGCACCTGTATTCACCCCGATTGCCATTGAAGCACTGACAACTATTTTCGGCTACTCATACCGTTTTATACTGGAAGGCAAAAACAAAGAAAAAATTAAACAGGCAATGGGCAAATACCTTTCCCAAGATATTATGAAAAATGTTGTCCAAAATATTGATGACATAAAACTTGGCGGAAAACGTGCAACTGTTACTGTCTTATTTGCGGACATAAGAGGCTTCACAAGCATGAGTGAAAAAATGACCGCCGAAGAAGTGTCTAACATTTTAAACGAATATTTCACGGAAATTGAACCGATTATAACAAGTTATAACGGAGTTATTAACAAATTTATCGGCGATGCGGTTATGGCAATTTTCGGAGAACCTACGCAAGATATAAACCACCCTGTAAATGCGGTAAAATGCGCTTATGCCATGCTTAAAAAAGTTGATGAACTCAGAGATAAATGGCTTTTTGAAGGCAAGCCGAAAATTGAAATCGGGATAGGTATAAATACGGGTGAAGCCTTTGTCGGCAATATAGGTTCTGAAAAAAGACTTGAGTATACCGTCATCGGGGATACAGTCAATCTTGCAAGCCGTATTGAAAGTTACAACAAAGTTTACCACACAAACTTTTTAATAAGCAGCTCAACATATTCATACGTAAGCAGCATTGCTGATGTTATAAAAATAAGCGATGTTACAATACGCGGCAAATCCAAAAAGATGGATATTTATGAAGTTTTAAGAATTAATGATTTATAAAAATTTTTCTTTGGCGGCTGGTATTTTTGGATGAATATAAGCCGCTCAAATGAGTCCGCAGTTAAGTTACCTTATGCTTTTGTGTCTATTAATCATCAAGCTTGAAGCCGCCGTTTTTCTTTATATGTTCAACAAGGCCGCCGTCATTAAGCATTTTTATCATGACGGGAGGAAGAGGTTCAATTGGAATAATTGCTCCGTTTGTTAAATCGGTCAATATACCCTTTTTAATATCTAAGTCCAATTCGTCACCGGCATCTATTCCGTCAGTATCACATTCAATCGCGAGAAGTCCGATATTGATGGCATTCCGGTAGAAAATTCTTGCAAATGATTTCGCAATAACAGCTCCAACACCTGCAATTTTAATTATTTGCGGAGCATGTTCCCTTGATGAGCCAAGCCCAAAATTCGAACCGGCAACAACAAAATCTCCTTTATTCATTTTAGATGCAAATTCAGGGTCTGCATCTTCAAGTACATGTTTTGCAAATTCAGGAAGATTTGAACGCAGATGAAATAATCTTCCCGGTGCTATGTGATCTGTTGAAATATTATCCCCGAATTTAAATGCTTTGCCTCTCATAATTTTCTCCTTAGACTCATACTTTTATATTACTACAAAATTTTGATTTGTGATACAATAAACTTAAAAAGGATTAAATTATGTATTTTGACAGAAAATGTAAAATAACGTTTATATGCCATGGGGCCACCATTTATTCTGAAGAAAACAGATTTTCGGACAAGGATAATTACCCGCCGTTGAATGAAAACGGGGTAGAAGAAGTAGAAAAAATTTGCGAATATTTAAGGCAGCGCGGAGTTAAAAATGATAAAATTTATACTTCAACTGCTGCACGATGTGTTCAAACTGCAAAATATGTTTCTAAAGTTTATAAAAAATTGTTTGAATACATTGAACTTCCGCCGCGCAATTGCGGTTCTTTCAGCGGAATGGCTTTTGAACAGGTTGAGGTTAAAACTCCTGATTTGCTTCAGCGTTTAATTTACGAACCGGATAAGAGCACACCTGATGATGCTGAAAGTATTACTGATTTTATTAATCGAGTTTCGGCAAAAATTGATAAAATTGTATCTGAAAATACAGGTAACCGCGTTATAATTGTCACTCATCCGGATGTTATCAAGGCGGCAATTTGTGATGCTTTGGATATTCCACATTCATCATTCCAGCATATATATATTAAAACAGGGTCAGCAACGCAAATAAGTTATTTTGAGAGCTGGAAAAGTTTGATTTATTCAGATTACACACCGTTGTAGCATATGTTTAAATTTGTATTCTAAATAGTATTCACATATAGATGTTCTTATGGTATTCTATATACAGAATAGTTTTAAGGAGCCGACATTTATGTTGTGGAAATGTTTTGTTGAATTAATTTGCGTTTTTATTCCTACTAAGAACAATTTGCGCTACAAAATGAAAATGTATTTGAGGCATTTTTGGACATTACGCTATATAAAAAGACGTGCTGCACATGTGGGTAAAGATTTTCGGATTGGCGGCAGCGCTTATATTACAAAACAGACTGTAATCCATGATTATGTAAGTTTTGGTAACATCCGTGTATTAGGGCCATGTAAATTTGAGATAGGTTCTTATTGTGCTTGCGGAGAAGATTTGCTTGTTTTGACAGGCAACCATAACTATGAAGGTGAAATGCTGCCTTTTGATGAAAAATGGATTCAAAAAGATGTTATCGTTGAAGATGCTTGTTGGATTGGGGCTCATGTAACTTTATTACCGGGAACTCATATTGGGGAAGGCTCCATAATTCAGGCCGGTTCAGTTGTACATGGATATATTCCTCCATTATCCATAGCAGGAGGAAATCCCGCAAAAGTGTTTAAAACCCGCGACAAAGAAAAGTATGAAAGATTAAAGGCAGAAAACAAGTATGCCCAGCTTAATTTAGATAAATTCTAAGTTAATTAATTGCTAAGCAGGCGTTTATTTTCATTTATAAGAAAATCTTTACCCGGTTTTATGTCTATAAAGTCCCAAGGCAGTTTTTTATCAAAATCCCAGGGTTCACAGGCATAATAATCTGTGTTGATTTTGTATTTTTTTGCAGCACTTTTAAATGCGCCTAATTTTCCGCCAAGCCTGTATACTTCTTCTATAAACTCTCCAAAAGAGTTGTCGCCTCTGGATAAAACAGCCTGCCAGTAATCCCACTTTGCACTAGAAACTGTTGTGCTGACACCAATTTTATGCATTTCTTTTTTCATATAAGCAGTTTTTTCTTCTAATAATTTAGTGCTTTCACGCCCGCACCACTGAAATGGCGTATTCGGTTTTGGCACAAATGTCGAAAACCCAAAAGATATATCAAAGCCCTTATATAAATTTTTAAGCTCTCCGGCAAGGGTAATCATTTCATCTAAATCCTCATACGATTCTGTCGGAAGTCCAAGCATACCATAGAATTTAAATCCTTTAAGGCCTGCTTCTTTAGCGATTTTTGCAGCGTTAAATATTTGTTCTTTGGTTAGATTTTTATTAATTACTTTTCTTAAGCGTTCACTCCCGGCTTCTATCGCAAGAGTTATATTTTTTTGCCCGCAGGCAACAAGTGTTTTCATTATCTCCGGTGTAATAGCATCTACTCTTAATGAGGAAACACTCATTTCAATGTGCTGCCCGTGCTTAATTTTTTCATATATGTATTTGCAAATTTTGTCAAAATGCGGGTGCGCGCTTAATTGAGCTCCTAAAAGCGCTATTTTATTTGTATGTGAAAGTCCGAAATCAATGGTTTTAATTATATCTTCATATGGCATAAACCTGAGAGGCAAATTCAGATAAGATGCTATACAAAAGCCGCAGCGGTTAGCGCATCCGCGGGCAACTTCCATTATAAATGTATTCGGGAAAAATGCATTTTTGCTAAGTATAGGTGTATAAATGCACTCATCGAGCTTTTTAGTTAGTTTTTTTACTTTGCCTGTTGAAACTGACGGTACATATACCCCTTCAAAGTCTGAAATTAGTTTTAGAAAATCATTTTTGCTTAAGTTTTTGTTGTCTTTGTAGGCTTTAATTATATCCAGATTAACATTTTCTCCATCACCGATAACAAAGAAGTCGAAAAAATCTTCATATGGTGCCGGGTTTGTTGTTATAACAGGGCCGCCTGCAAAAATTATCGGATGGGTATCCTGCCGGTCTTTTCCTTTTAGCGGAATTCCATATTTTTCGAGCATTGAAAAGATTGTCAAAAAATCAGTATCAAATGAAAAAGAAAATCCCATAAAATCAACATCTTCGGGGTTTAGATGAGTTATTTTTGAATCGGAATATACTCTTTCAATATTTACATCTTCAAATTCGTCAATATTTTTAAATAACCATAAATATCCGAGTGATGACAACGCAAAGCTTTCCGGGCCCGGGAAAGCCATCCAGACATTGCAGTCAGCATTTTTCTTGCTGACAGGATTATATAAAAATATTTCAGAGTTATTCATTCACCTCAGCCTCGTTGTTTTCATTGATTTGATTTAAATACAATTCATCAATTAAAACGCCGACAGTTGCTGCAATTGCAGGAGATAAAATTACACCCCAGAAACCTAAAAATTGCTGAGCTAAAAATAAAGCCAGAAATATCATCAGCGGGTGAAGCTGCATATATTTGCCGAATAGTATCGGTCTTACAATATAGTTAGACAATTGCTGGACTAACAAAAATGCTGCAATTATCAAGATTGCTTTAATAATTCCGAACGGGTATGCCACAAGTAAAATAATTCCAATGGCAAGTGTCGGCCCCACTAACGGAACAATATCTAAAATCCCTGTTATTAAACCAAGAAGCAGTGAATAATTTACACCAAGCATCACCAAAAATATCGTTGTCATAATGCCGACAGCAGCCATTGAAAGAAGTTGTGCTCCGACATATCCCCCGACTTTATTACTGATTGAAATAAGGATTTGGTTAGCCTTATCTTTTATATCCTGTGGAAAGAATTCAATAAACTTTTTTCTGAGATAGTCTTTGTCAACAAGCAGATAATACACAATCATCATTAGTGCAACTGCGATTACGGCAACTTCAAATATACCCATCGTAAAATTCCACGACTGGTTAACCAAATTTCCTGCTATATCAGACTGGTTTGCGAGCATATTGTTTGTGCTCAATAAATCCGATAATTTTTTGCCAAATACCGTTGTTGAATTTATGTATGTTATAAGCGTTGAAATTTTCTCAGGCAGATTTATAAGAAAGGCTCTGACCTCTTTATATGTCATCAGAAGAATTGGAATAAATAATGCAAATATGGCGATACAGCTGCATAATACGGCAATCATGGAAGCCAAATTTCTGCTCATATATTTTTCCATCTTTTTAACAAAAGGGTTTAATGCACACGCTATTACGTATG
>CALUUU010000079.1 GCA_944324035.1 Candidatus Gastranaerophilales bacterium | reverse complement strand
CCCATCATCAATATATAAGCGTAAGCCCGAACAAGCACCCCAAAATTACCATAAAACGACCTGACAGCCCCGATAGAATGCTCTATGTCATAATTTCGGTAATATTTTTTGCCGTCGTATGCTATAACCGGAACAGGCAAAAAGTCTTTTAATTTTTCAACAACCCCTACAGGGCCGGCTCCAGGCCCGCCTCCGCCGTGAGGAGTTGCAAAAGTCTTATGAAGATTTAAATGCACAACATCAAAACCCATAAGTTTAGGATTTGTATATCCCATTACTGCGTTAAAATTAGCCCCGTCATAATACAAAAGCGAACCGTTATTATGCATTATAGCGGATATTTCAAGAACCCGTTCTTCAAACAGCCCCAGTGTATTGGGATTTGTCATCATTATCGCTGCAACATCTTTGTCAACCAGACGTTTCAAATCTTCAATGTCCACCTGCCCCCTGGCGTCTGATTTTACAGGAATAATTTCAAAACCGCACATATGCGCACTTGCAGGGTTTGTACCATGGGCAGAATCAGGAATTAAAACTTTTTTGCGATTTTCACCGATATGTTCAAAATATTTTTTTATAATCATCATACCGGTCAATTCACCATGCGCTCCGGCTGCCGGCTGTAGAGTAACTGCATCCATGCCTGTTATGACTTTTAAAGCCTCTTGAAGCTTATACATTAACTCCAGCGCACCCTGTGCATAATCGTCTTCGAGAAGAGGATGAAGATTTGTATGCCCCTCCAAAGAAGCAAGAAGTTCATTTACTTTAGGGTTATACTTCATTGTGCAGGAACCGAGAGGATAAAACCCTTTTTCTATACAAAAATTTCTGTCAGAAAGCTCTTTATAATGGCGCATGACTTCAAGCTCACCAAGCTGCGGAAGTCCGCACTCACCGGTTCGCAAAAAAGAGCTTTTTAAAAAACTGATATCTTCTGTTTTATCTGTTAGATTAATTCCATCTGTATTGTTGCTCTTTTCAAAAATTGTTTTCATTAAATTACCCCGCGTTTTTTTAAATCTTTTTTAACCTTATCAAGTCCGGACTGAATAATTCTCGATATACGCGACTGCGATATATCAAACTCCTCTGCAATTTCTCTTAATTTTTTTTCTTTAAAAAACTTATATTCAATTAATTCCCGTTCACGTCTGGGTAAACGCTTTATTGCCTCAACAATTTCTGCTTTCAATTCCAAAAATTCTATTGCCTCATCCGGAGTTCTGTCTTCCGCCTTAATCTGCGTAGGAACTTCGGCATCCTGCATCTCATCAATGGAAAGAATTGTTTTGTAAACTTCACACCTTACATCCTGGTTTTCTTCAGCAGCAAGTTCATTTTTTCTCCTGTTTTTCAGAGAATACCATTTATAACGACGCCTTACCTCGTTTCTGATAGCCCATTTTATTGCTGTAGATAAATAGGTATTGTTGTAGTGTTCAGGAGGATTTGCCTTAAATAAAATATACAACGTTTGATTACCGATATTGATAAGCTCCGGCAAATCTACAAGATGAGAAAGCGAAAACTTTTGATATTCAACTTTAGCTATTGTTTCTATTAAATTTTTATAATCCCTAAGATTTACCTTTTCACCGGCAGGCATAACTATAACATCCATTCATATAAAATTATCTGTTGTCGCTATTATATATTATCAGAAAAAAAAATAGTTGACCAGGTAATGTAATTTTGCTTAACATAAGTTAATTTGTGCCTAAAGAAAGGGTTAAAATTATGAACGTTTTATTTTGCACGGATGGTTCTGAAACAAGCTTCAACGCGCTGTATAATTTTTCAAAATGGGAAAAAGATGCCTGCATTGATGCAATATGCGTTATAGACTGGAGCTTTTTGCCGGAAAATTTTTCTCTTGAAGATACCGGATTTGAAAAATCCTGTGCTAATGTTGCGGTAAGCATTCTGGAAAAGGCAAAAGAAAAAACGGAAAATTTGGGAATGCGGTTTTGCGACTCAATTAAATACTGCGGAGAAACCGTATCAGGTATTATTGAGCAGGCCTCCAATAAGAAATATGATTTAATCCTTATGGGTTCGCACGGTAAAAAAGGCTTGCAGCGCTGGCTTGGATCCGTATCCCGTGATATTGTAAACAATGTAGATATATCGACATATGTTACCAAAAATCCTAACGAATGCAAAAAAGTTCTTTTTGCAGCAGACGGCTCTTCAAATTCAAGATTTGCTGCCGTGGAAGCCATAAAATATCTGGACTTACGTGATAAAGAAATCTACATTGTTATCGTCCTGGAAAATCCTAACCTTTTATTTCTTGAAGGCGCTCTGGATACCCAATGGCTTATGGAAATCGAAGAACAACAGCACAAATACGCAACACGTATTATAATGGAACTGCAGAAAAAGCTGAATTTCTACAATATCAGCGCCGACAAATTTGCAATTTTAGAAGGAAATCCGGCGGAAAAAATATCAGAATTTGCCAAAAAGGAAAATATAGATCTTATAATTACCGGCACAAGACAGACTAAGACAAACCAGTTTCATAGATCCGTA
The DNA here is from genome assembly GCA_944324035.1 of Candidatus Gastranaerophilales bacterium. Classification (GTDB taxonomy): domain Bacteria; phylum Cyanobacteriota; class Vampirovibrionia; order Gastranaerophilales; family Gastranaerophilaceae; genus UBA1221. The sequence continues at coordinate 6,732 of CALUUU010000079.1, read as the reverse complement.
AGCAAACGGATACTGGAAATTGCGCCGTGTGACGTTGTTATATTTAAATAATTATCCGCCGACAATTCTATAAGACTCAATTGAACGGCAATCAGCCTTTCTTATATATTCAACATTATACTTTTCAGCAATAAATTTAATATTCATGGCAGCAGAAATTATAATAATTCTGCTGTTTTTGTAAGCTTCAAAATTTTGAATCTGCTCTATTAACCATTCTCCTGCATACAAAGGCAAATAGTCGCTTTCCATCTGCATATCCGTCAATATTATATCAAACGGATCTTCCGATTCTGCGTACAGCAGATCATTTGCTTCCGATGCCGAAGCTGCCGTAGTAATGGTATATTTATCTTTGTACAGTTGTTGTATACAATCCTGATGATATCGCCGCCAGCTTGGCGCATCATCAACAATCAGCATTTTATTCATAGTGTAAATATAACATAAATAATAATAAGAGTAAAAAAGCCGGCTTTAAAAACCGGCTTTTCGTAAGATTAAAACCTTTTTATTTACCTGTTGGGATATAAATTACAAGTTCATCTCCTTCTCGCATTTTTGTCATATTGGAAAGATCTACATCATCATCAAACATATAACTTTGCGAAATCTTCAAAATTCTTTCATGCCCGTGTCTGTCAGTAGAACCTGCCGCATTAACAGATAATACATTGCCGTTAGTTGTAACTTCAACATTTTTTTCATCATTATCAAAAGGTCTTAAATCAACTATAACCTTATAACTCTTATCTGCTTTCTCCAGACGGATAAAACTTTCATTTCTGCGAGCCATACGCATTCCTTTTCGGAACTGTTTTTCCGCCATTCTGTCCATATAATTTGCATCAGAACGAATCATTCTATCCATTTTTCTCATCTGTACGGCCGGGTCAAGCATACGTTTGTAATGCCAGTCAGTCACTACATAAAATGCAGCGAAAGCACCTAAAAAAGTTAATAAAGCGATACCTAAATGCTTCATAAGAGGGTGTCTGCATCCAAAATCATTATCATCGCAATGATGTTGATATTCTCTGTTTTCTTCCATTGGAATCTCCTTTCTCTTAAAATACAAAAATATAATATTTCAACAGTACAATATTTGTCTATTAGCCGATATGGCTAAGTACATTCCGCATCAAGGGTTGTCAAAAATATTAACATATGATATACTATAGATGTGTAATAATTGGAGGGTTAGGTATATGGCAAAAATCTTAGTAACAATGCCTGATGCATTTTTAGATAAAGTTGATGGTCTTGCAAATGATGAACAAAGAACTCGCAGTGAACTTATACGCGAAGCCTTAAGATCTTACATGCGAAGAGTTTCTGTCAACCAATCAAAACGAGCAGACGAAAATGCTAAAATATTGGAAAACCTTCTCGGCTAGCCGGGATGTCTTCCAATATTTTTACGAAATTTTACCCTTATTCATCATCACTTCTTGCAACAACTGTGGTAATTAATTCACCATAGTTATTGACGTGCCCGTCAGTCTGTTCAATTATCCAAATATAGTTTTCTTTATTTTCTATAGCCTTATTGCCTCTTTCAACGGCTTTATCATAGTCAGTGTACTCACCAACCAGAGTTTTGGTAAATTCATCCTCATCTTTTTCAGTATAAACGTGATACATATAACATCTCCTTTCACTCATATGTTACGACTTTACAAAAATTTTTGCAAGTCTGCATATTAGGGATATATATTGCAAATTCCACAGAATTACATAACCCATGTTATGGGAACATTGCGCTTATACTCCTTCCCCTGCTTGGGGAAGGTTGGGATGGGGAGTTATTTTAAATAGTAATTTTAAACAAAATTATTTAATAAATTTATTTATATCATTGAGCAGGGCTTCAATATCAACATTATGAAGTTTTGCGCCTTGTTCCAGAGTTTCTTCTGTATTTATTGAACATCTGGCGCAGCCCATGCCGTATTTATCAAATACCACCGGTAGTAATATATGCTGCTTTAAAACATCATTTATTATCATATCTTTATTTATTTTGCTCATATTCACCTCTTACTATATAAAATTCTGCCCTTTTGCCGTTAAGGTTGTTTGCATCAGTATAACCCTGATAAGTATTTAAATAGATTTTATCTTTTGAAATTTTTCCGATAAGATTGTTCGGCAAATTTACTGTTTGTAAGCCAGAAAATGGTTCATGTCCGATTTTGTTGTAGCTTGTTGACATAAGAACAGGCATATTTTTACCTCCGACAAGTGTTGCAAAATCTTTCATATATTCAAAAATACCTGCAGTAAGCTCTTTGTTGCCTCCAAAAGCGTATATCTCTTTAATTAATTTATTGTTTGCTTCAATATTTTCCATAACAAGTGTATTTTTGCCGTCAACTTCTCCGATATAACAGCGTGACATTGCAACAGTTTTGCCATTTGAGTCCTTGATTTCAACTACATTTATCGCTGTGTTAAGCAGATAGTTTGCCATTGAGCCGCCGTTGCAGCCGTCTAATGCAGTACAGCATGTTGTATAGGAGCCGTCAAAAAGAGATTCCTGAGGAATTCTATTCCACAATTTTATTGTATAGTCTTTATCTCCAATTTTAAATGTTTGTTCTGCAGGGCCTTCTTGCCAGCCTTCATAGTTTAAACCCCGCTCTGCAAACATTTTAGCGGTTTGTGCGTTTGCTTGTCCGTGTTTGTTAGTGGTATCGTTTATGTAGTTTTTGAAATTACCTTTTGAAGCTTCAACAATTACTTCAGCAAGCTCACCCCCGTCATTTCCCGGTTTTTTAGAAAGCAAGGAAACATATTCATTATCCCAATTAAGATTTTCTTCTTTTAAGGATGCTATTTCTGCCTCATCTAAACCATTGCTTTTTAAGAGATATCTGAAAATATCCTTTCTCATTGAATTAATATCTAATATAAAAGCACCTTTAGGAAGCGGTGTCATGTACTTTTTATAATCCACAGTAACCCCTGAAGAGCCTGTAATTGTACTCAGTTGACTTACAATCTGTATTAAATCAACCTTTTGGTGTCCGGTTAACTTATCCGGCTGGCCTTTTTTGTTAATACGTTTGCCGTTTCTTATCATATCAGCCAAAGCTACGCGCGTATCAACAGGCATATCTGTAAGCTGATTCAGGGATGTCGTAAAACTATCAAATCTTTTATCCATAAGCAGTTTAACAGTTTCTACATCAGTGGCGGCTAATGCAGAATACAATTTTGGGAGATTTTGTTCTATATTAGTAAGTATAGAATTCTGAATGCCCTGTGCATAACTAATGTCTGTAGTTGTATAATTTCTGCCCTGCTGATTGTATTTATCTGCAATTTCATTTAGGGACAGTCCTTTGTTTTCAGGGCTTAGACTCAGTTTATAGAGTTCATATGCATTTTGTGAATAATTACCGTTTACATAATCCTGCGGTTTCTTTTGGGCAGATGAATACAATTTTGCAATCTGGTACATATTATCAATGAATTCCTGCTTAGTCAGATTTGACGAAGTTAAAAGTGTATTAAATTCTGCAGATTCCATAAAATCCTGAACCGTATTTGCAAAATCAGGTAATGTATTTTGGGTTTTTAATTTAACACCCTTTAAAATTTCAGCTTTATCTGCTAAAAGTTGTTTAATTGCATTATCATTTTTCGCAATATCAAAGCCTTGCGTCCATATTAAATCCTTAAGCAAATCAGAAGAAATTCTTCCTTCCGAGTATGCTTTTAAGATGTAATCAATATTAGCTGCAGAAGTAACACTTGCACTTAGATTTTCTGTGAGGCGGTTGGATATTGCATAATAAATATCCTTAACAACATTTTCATCATATTTGCCAGCTACATTTAATGCATCTGCAATTTTTCTGAATTGTTCTCTGGTTAACAGGCCATATTCAGCTGCGACTGCATACTGGTATATCGTACTTTGAGATTGCCCTAATTTTTTTATTACATCAGGGGAAATAAGATCATACAAGATTTTCCCTTTTATGAACATATCAGGCGTGATGCTTGTTTCATTTATATACATTTCTAAATCGTCTTTAATGATTGAAACAATATCAGGGCGGGAATCAAAGAATTTTATTCTGTCAAGATTGTCTGTTAGTGAAGAAATTGGTATCTCACCACAATTTTTAAGACAGGTATTAGGATTATTCAGGTAATTCTTTAATTCTGATAATTTTTGTTCTGAAATATTACCACATTGCAGTTCACCAGGTCTAAGACTGAGTTTTATATTGTTATTGATGCAATATTCTATAAGCTCATATGTATTTGGCGCATCAGTTTTAATATCCTGGATTTGTTGAATAAATATATCAAGCTCTCCGACGTATTGACCATTTTCTTTTACTTTAAGTACTAAATCAAGTACGTCCTTTGGCTGTTTGGCAATAATGTTATTCATTTTCGCATTAAGTGAAGATGTATAAAACCCTGATTTCTCATTTCCCAGCATTTTGACAACAAAATCCGTCTGGTATTCGTTCAAAGGTTTGAATTGTTTACCGGAAATTTCGCCGCCGTTTATAAACGCGGTTAGCGTATTTGCTGCATGTGAACCGAGAGCTAAAATGAGCGATTTATATTTTAGTGTGAATTCAGGATTTTGTTTATAGCTTTCTATGAGTGTAGAAATATTACTTATATCTACATAATCTTCATTTTTGTTTAAATAATCTTTATCTTTAATACATTTAATTGCAAAATCTGCAATTTCTTTTGAATCGCATTTTGCTGCAAGTTCTGCTAAATTCGCGTATGAAGTGTAATTTGTTCCGGTAAACGGTGAGCCGTCCTTTTTGGTTAGTTGTTTTCCTGAGAAGAATTCATCTGCAGCTGCCTTTATTAACGGAAGATTATGCTCGTTAGCAGCTCCTGCCAAGCGAGGAATCTCATATTGATAACTCTGAGGGTTTTCTATTGTGTTGTATAAATCTTTTACGGCTTCTGCCTGTGCTTTAGTAACAGGGATATTAAGAAAATTTGATATGACATGAATATTACCAAGCAAATTTATAACTTCTATTGTTTCGTCAGGATTTTTCAGAAAGTCTTTAAAAGATATTTTTTCATTGCTATTGTTGTTAAGGCAATATAAAATACCTGGTATGCTATTTGGGTCCTTTAGTTTTTGTGTTATATCTACAAGCCGGTCGAATATTTCATAATTCATTTTACCTTCTCTTGATGCATAATAGGCTATCGAAGTTAATATATTACCATCTTTTGATTCAATAAATTGTCTTAATTCATTTATTTTATTAATGCTTAAGTTGCCGTTATTATCCCTGCCGTACCGTAATATAACGTCAACATTGTCATTACCGTATACCACCCTTGAGCCAAGCCAGCTTGCAAAATCTTTGTTGCTTACTTCTGCATCAGGTGACATATTATTCAATATTCGGGTCTGATCTTTTAAGAAGGTATCCATAACTTCAAAATTAACAGTACCATCGGCATCTTTGAAGCGTTCAAATAACTTCACAATATGCGCAGCCACATCATAATTGAATAAATCACTATTGACAAGTTCAAGATATTTTTCAAATCTTTCAATGGTTATTTCTCCGGATTTATCTTTTAAACCTGCTTTAAGATTTGGAATAGCGTCTTTAAAATGAGGACTAAAATGCATTTTTAGCGGGAAAGCAGCTTCTACCAAATTTTCCAGTCCGTTATTTTTTGATATAGTTTCCATAAGAAGGTTGTAGTCAGGTTTGCCGTTTGTTTTTGTCATTTCAAGCAAACTGCTTATTCCTTCCAGTTTTTCATTTTCTCTGAAGTAGCTGCTGTTATGAAGCAGTTCCAATACATTGTATATTTTTGTATCAATCGTACCGTCTTCTTTTGAGATATCTTTAATTATTGCTTTAACGGTTTCTTCTGCCTTAACAGTATTTTCAGAGAATAATAATTCATCAGTAAACAAATCTCGTACTTTTATTTGCTCTTTCGTTAGGTCATAAGCTTCCCAAATAGAACCGGCCGGAACTGATTTGCCTGACTGTTCACGCGAAACTTCACCGAATTCGTTTACAGTAATATTTTCTTTGCCGGAAATTTCCATATCGGCAGCACGCGTTCCTTCCGCTGCTTCATTTAGTTTTGCACCGGCTTTAAGCTTTGCCCGTATTGCTTCAAGTCTGGCCTTTGCAGGGTCTGCCGTGATATTATCACCAAGCTCGCGGCTTCCCATTCTGTAAGCTTCTCTTTCTGTCAGTTGATTTGTATAGGCTTCCGCCTGGTTGCTGTTTTTTGTATCCGTAAATTCATTTTTATAAATGCTGCGCAGGTATTCAGTTAAAGATCCGGTTTCTGCCGGCTCATTAAATTGTTGAATTAACTGTTTATTGAATTCATTATTTAGAGCCCTTTGAATTAAAGCATCTTTATTTTCGGTTTTTATGCCCGGATCATTTTCAATAAGTGCTCTGATGCCGTCTTTGCCGTATTGTGCAGCTATATCTCTGAACTGTATCATATGAACAAGTTCGTGCGATACTATATTAACAATTTTATCTTTATCAGTAAGCTTATTGCTGATTTCAATTCTTCCTTCCGGCCAGTTGGCAAATCCGTCAGCAGATTTTGAGTCAATAAATTTTACCGGTATAGTAAGCCCTTTAAATCCAAGATCATTTGCTAATAGTTTAACAACTTCTTCTGCAAATTTTTGGTTGTTGTCAGAATATTTTTCCTTGAGTTTATTTATTTCTGCCCGTC
>CALUUU010000078.1 GCA_944324035.1 Candidatus Gastranaerophilales bacterium | reverse complement strand
ATGATAATGTTAAATCTTTGATTAGACCTCAGGATGCTTTCCCTGGAAAATCGGCTGTACTAAATGAAGCATTTGAATATGCAAAAGGGGAAGCTATTCTTGTATTTGATGCAGATGCAACAGTGGATCCGTATTTTTTAAATAGACTGGTTCCAAAGCTTGAACCCCGGGATGTTGGGGCTGTGCAGGCCAGAAAAGTTATAAGAAATAAAGATTATAATTTATTAACCCGCTGTCAAAATAACGAATATACACTGGATACTTATTTACAGGTCTGCCGGGATTCAGTAAAGGGTGCGGTGGAGCTCAGGGGTAACGGTGAACTTATAAAACGTCAGGCGTTAGAAGATATCGGCGGATGGAATAATTATACAATTACAGATGATTTGGACATGTCGACAAGACTTCATATAAAAGGGTGGGATGTTCGGTTTGCAGCAGATGTTCTTGTTTATGAAGAAGGTATTGCGTATTTGAGGCCTCTTTTCAGACAGCGCAGAAGATGGCTGGAAGGAACTTTAAGAAGATATCTTGAATATTCCGGGGAAGCGTTCGTTTCTAAAGATATTTCCATGCTTGCAAGGGTTGATATGTTTGCATATATTTCTGAGTGTATAATGCCTTTGTGGTGTGTTATGGAGTTTTTAATCCGACTGTTTAAGGTTCTTGCAAAAGATGCCCCTCCGCATATGCTTTATTCTTCAATTATTATAAGTTGTGCGATTGGACTCGGATTTTTTATGGCATTAAGATATGCCCTGAGGCGTTATGATAATTTTTCGCGTATAGATGCGATAAAAGATGCCTTTGTGACAAGTATATATCTTCTTGTTATATGGTTCCCGCTTGAGCTGTTTATTTGTTTTAAAATATTGTTCTGCAAAAAAGACATGAAATGGGGCAAAACTGCCCATGGACTTATTTTGGATGAAGAAAAATTTATTCAAAAAGAGCAGGATAACAAAAAAGATAAGGTTTGTGTGTAATAACAAAGTAAAATAGAATGGAGATATTTATTAATGATTAACACTGTTGATAATGTAAAAGCAAAAATTAGAGATGTTGCAGACTTTCCTAAAAAAGGAATATTATTCAGAGATATTACAACAGCAATTAAAGATGCTGATACTTTAAAAGTTATAATTGATTATCTTTGTGACCAATTTAAGGACGTAAAAGTTGATTATATAGCGGGGATAGAAAGCCGCGGTTTTATTTTTGGCATGCCAATGGCTTATAAAATGGATGCAGGTTTTGTTCCTGTCAGAAAGCCTAATAAGCTTCCTGCTGAAACTATTTCACAGGAATATCAGCTGGAATACGGAACAGATAAAATAGAAATTCATAAAGATGCCTTTGGGCCTGGTGATAATGTGCTAATTGTTGACGATTTACTTGCGACAGGCGGAACGGCAGAAGCTGCATGCAAGCTTGTTAAGAAAACTGGTGCAAATCTTGTCGGAATAGGCTTTTTAATCGAACTGACAGATTTGAATGGCAAAGAAAAGCTAAAAGATTGCGGCAAGATTGTTTCAATGCTTAAATACTAAGTAGACAGTTTAGTATTTTGTGTTTCCCGGCACAAATAAATGTCCAAAAATGGGCATGCTTTAAGCCAAAGTCTGAAAGATTATTAATTTACTATAATTATTACCTGAAGCAAAACGGAAGTATTTTTACATTACGTTTTTGCTTTTCAAGCTTGGCATCCGGAAGCTCGTAACACTTTATACATCTGGCTTCATATGTTTCATCGCCGCCAATCATAATTAAAGGAGAGTTTTTATCTGCCGGCTTTCCGTCAATAAGTCTTTGGGTTCTTGTAGCGTGTTCGCAGCCGCATTTCATGCAGACTGCATGAAGCTTATCTACTTTTGTTGCTATGCACATTAACTCCGGCATTGAACCAAAAGGTTCCGCTTTAAAATCAAGTTCTAATCCTGTCCCAATCACTTTTTTGCCGCTGGACATAAGTTTTGAAATAACTTTTACTATGTTATTATCGAAAAATTGTAACTCATCAATAGCAACAACTTCATCTTCAGGCTTGACCAGGCTTAAGATTTGAAGTGAATGTTTAATTTTTATTGCATCAAGCCACAGCCCGTTTCTTGATTCAATATAGTCACCTTTAGAGCGGGTATCTACATCAGGAGATATAACCTTAACTTTTTTCTTTGCAATTATACAACGTCTTATTCTCCTTAACAACTCTTCAGTTTTTCCGCAGCTCATCGGCCCGGTAATTAATTCAAAACTATACCCTTCCATTTTATCTCCCGTTTCCAAAATACAAGACTATATAATTATAAATCTTAAAAGAAAGTCATGCAAAACATGTATCGAAATATTACAAAAACTAATATACTTTATAAAATTCACTTCCGCTAAGAATTTTATCCTTAAGTTTTTTAAGCCCGGCACCGTAAAAGTATTTCAGTTGTTCAGGGAATTTTTCAGAGATATCTATTAAACACATATCATGGACTATAAATTCTTTAATCAAAAAGACGACATCAAGATTTTTTGTCCATAACAAAACAGGCTCTTTGTGTTTTACAGGTTCTATTTTTCCAAATATTCCCTCAGAATTATCGACAGCCATAAAAAACATCCTGCTGCCTATTGAATGCTCAATTTCACGTCCGTTTGAGTGGCAGAAAACTGTTCCAAACGGGCAGGAAAAATTATCATAACCCACAATTTTCAAATCGACACCGCGGTTATATGCGTCACGTAAATCTTCTTCGAAATATTTAAAATCATATGACCAAATTTCTATAAAAATTTCACGTTTAGCATTTTTTATACATTCGGAAATTTTTGAATTTATCGAAAATGTTCCAAAAAGGTTTAAGACTGGTTCATAGTGATCTTCCTTAACATTTGGCAGTTTTTTTTCAAGAAAATCAAGAGTTGCGGTATATCTGCGTCTAAAACGTTTCGTGAGTTCCTTTGGATTTATGGGTATATAAGCGACAGGCTTTGCATTCGCATTGCTTGTGACAATGTGCGCATTTTCAAGAGATTTTAGCGTATCATAAGCCCTGGCTTGTGGAATATCAGCTAGTTTCGCAACTTCATAACCGGTTGCCGGATATTTTTTTAATAGCGCAAGATAAACTTTTGCTTCATAACTATTTAGCCCAATTTCTTTTAAATTTTCTATAATCTCATCCATAAACAAAGTTTAGCAGATTTATCTGAACTTTACAACCGTTGCATGTGTTTTTTTTTCCATATATAATACTGGTGTCTTTATGAACTAAAGAAAAGGAGAAAATTATGTCAAGAAAACCTATTATTGCAGGAAACTGGAAAATGAATCTTTTAAGAGGAGAAGCAAAAGATTTATTTGAAGGTATTAAGAGTTTTGTAAACAATTATACGGCAAAGGAATTGCCTACAGTAGTTATTGCACCGGTATTTACTTCAATCAGTGCTGTTGAAACTGTAAAATGTGACTGCGGCTGCGGCGGTAATAAAATTTCAATAGCAGGACAAAATTGCCACTGGGAATCTTCAGGTGCTTACACCGGAGAAATTTCGGTAGAAATGTTAAAGGATGCCGGCTGTGACTATGTTATTATCGGACACTCTGAAAGAAGACAATATTTCTCAGAAACTGACGAAATGATTAACAAAAAAGCAAAAGCAATTTTAGCAGGCGGTCTGATTCCTATTATATGCTGCGGAGAAACACTTGAGCAAAGAGAAGCAGGCGTGACTGATGAACATATTGCTTCTCAAATCAGAGCAGCATTGTCAGGCATTTCTAATGAAGATGTTGCAAAATCTGTTATAGCCTATGAGCCTATCTGGGCAATCGGAACCGGAAAAACCTGTGATGCAGATGAAGCTAACAGAGTTATTGCTATGATTAGAAATGTTGTAAAAGATGTTGCCGGCTCTGAAGCTGCAGATTCTATCAGAATTCTTTACGGCGGTTCTGTAAAACCTAACACTATTGCAGAACAAATGTCTAAATCTGATATAGACGGTGCATTAGTAGGCGGAGCAAGCTTAAAGGCAGAAAGCTTCAATGAAATTATTGCAAATACAATGAAAGTTGCAGTTTCAAAATAGTTGTAATTTTTAACTTCTTAAAACACCCTCTTTATTCTTTATTAAAGAGGGTGTTTTAGTAAAAGTTTTCTGCGCAGCCTTTGACATCGCTTTGACCGAATATATGTTCGTTCCGTTTGTTTCGCAAACGAAATTGTTGAGCGCGGCTAAGGACAACGCAGCGCATTAACTCCTTCCACTGCTTGGGGAAGGTTAGGGTGGGGAGTTATATCTACAGAAAAATTAATTTGCATAAATCGCGCCGCTTATGTCAACCTTGCCCAAGAAACCGTTACAACGAAGTTATCTGTCATCCTTACAAAGTGAACCGCCGCAGCGGAGCGAGGACGTGTGAACCTGTATGCGTAGCTGAGCGAAGCGAAGGATCTCTTTTGGCATGGAGATTCTTCGGGGTTTAAACCCCGAAGAATGACGGGATTTTTATAATATCTGCGGAATTTGATATATAATAAAATTTATTGGTACTTGACAAATGTTTTTAACTCTGGTATCTTGCATTTATGAATTTGCATTTAGTATCTAAATTAAATAGATCTTGGTGGCGCCTGTAGTTTGGTACAGGTGTATTTAGCATAAAAGTTTTCTAAATGGCCTGTACATAGGATGTGCAGGTTTTTTAGTATTTTGAAAGGAAATTTTTATGCAAGTTACATTATTAAATACATTATCCCAGCCTCTAAAAGCAGCAGCTAAGTTTGTAAATTCACAAGAGCAGGCGTCAGGTCTTTCTACTACCCGTTTTATTCAGGATACAGGAACATGTCTTGTTCCAAAAGCTACTTTTGCAAGAAGCAAGGCTGATTTGGCAGAAAATGCTTTTCTTGAACTTTCTGAAAGCGCACTGGTTTATTTCGTACCAGCATTGTTGGGCGAAAATGTTGCACGTAAAATTTTATCTAAAGGTTTGAGTAAACATGAAAAAAGCCTTGTTGCATCTTCCGCTTCCGAATTAATGAAAATGAATAATGCCGCATCGAAAAAAGTTCTTCCTGTAAAAGCTGCAATAGCTTTAACTTCTCTTTTTATTCCGCTGACAGAATTTACACTAAATTATTTTAAAAATCTTTTTACGCTGAAAGTATTTAAAAAGGGTGATTTTAATAATATTGCAAATCTTAACCGTGATGTTGAAGATTTAAAACATAAACAAAAAGTTAAAGACAGTGCCGTTAAAAATATTAAAAGAGCAGGATTAGCCTTTGGAACGGCAATTGGAGGTGCTGCGCTGATTGCAAAATACGGTGCAAAGTCAAGATTTTTGCAGAATGCCGGTGAATTAATTCTTGCTCCCGGTACAAAACTTTTTAACAAGAATGAAAAATTAAAAAACTTTTTTAATAAATATGCAAGTATTGACTTTGCCTCACAGGACGGCAAGCTTGTTTTAAGCCGCGGCCAGCTGACTTCATGCGTATTAATCGGCGGAGCCGGATATTTTGGTGCTTCAAAAGACAGAGGAAAACAAAATTTCCTAGAAACTCTGTATCGTTATCCTCTTGTTGGATTTTATATAATCACCGGCAGTGATTTGTTTGAAAAAGGATTTAAAAAATTACTTTTAAAAGCAGGAAAGTGTAAAGAAACTATAGACAAAAATCTTGAAACACCTTCTTTTGACAAATTGGAAGAACTTGCCAAAACTCTTGCAAAGCAAAACGGCACTTCCGTCAATAAAGAATTTAAAAAACTTGCAAAGCAAAAAACTCTTATATTCGGTGTTCCGTTTCTGTTTAGTATAGGTTTTATGGGCTTTTTCGTTGCTGGTATCTCCAATTACTTTACTAAATTCCGGTACAATCAGGATAAGCAAAATTCTGCAGGCGGAAATATGAAAACTAATTGATAATATTGTCATGCAGGCTTGCGGGACAGTGAATTATCTGTTATCATGAGTATAAGGAGTTTGGGGCAGGCTATGTTTTCAAAAAATATTAAGCGGATTACGGCTGAGAATTATTTGAAATATTATTATGATATTCCTTATGAAGGAAAAACTTCTGCCGGCAAGCCGCTTAGAAAACTTAAAAATATAACCTGCCCATACCGCGGGGTAAAGATTATTCCAAGCGAAATGATAAAGGGGTTTGAAAAAAATCTTGAAAAGTGTAAAACAGCTCAGGAAGCTGTTACACTGCTTTCAAAATATCAGGAACATATGCTTGAAGTTGAAAAAGCAATGTACGCGATTTTCAGTGATTTTGCACGCATAAACCCTGATGATAATTTGCAAAGCTGCCTGCAAATGATAAAGACAAATTGCCTGATAAGGTTAAAACTTGAAGAAATGGAAGTTCTTGACGAAGTTGATGCGATGACAAGACGACTTTCAGCTCAGACTGCCCTTACTATACGTGATAAAACAACTCGATGCAGACAGATTATTTTAAGTTCTCATGATACTTTTAAGAGAAAAGTCTTTCTTAATTCGTTGGAAGAAGTTATTCCAAACCAGAATGAGCGTGAAATATTTAGTTATATAAAGAATAAAGCCCTTTTCCTGCCGACTTCTGAAAGCAGCCGAAATGCATTTGTGGTTAAATATTCAACCAGAAGCCACATTGAAATTGTGCGCCGTTTGTTTATTGCATCTACCGGTTCAATAGAGCATGTAACACCTGCTTCCAACGGCGGGCTTAATACAATCGGAAACTTTTTACTCACGACCGCAAGCGGAAACAGATATCGTGAAAATATGCCGCTGCTTGAATATATTAAAAGGCATCCTAAAATTCCTAAATATATGCAAATGTATATTAATGATGTAATCCGAGAAATTCATGCCGGCAATATGTGCGGAAATGAAACATATCCTTACAAAATAAAAAGGAAGCTTCTTGAAGAATCAGAAGGCCGTATTGCTATAAGCCTTTCTGCATATAAGTATACTGAAGAAGAAGCCGCAAAAGCCGTTGAAGAATATGAACACAGATGGTTAAATGTAAGAAAATAAGTCTTAAGTATTCTTTATAAAAATTGAAATTATCTCTGAAATGGAGCTGACACGTTTAGTATAATTTTTTACCAGTATAAATATGCTAAAATAACACAAAAAATAGCAAAAATGATAATATTTTTTATAAAATGAGGAGGATAAGGTGCAATATCGTCTATATTCCCATCTATTGAGTAGTTTATATCGCACTCTTTTAGTAATTTTAAAATTTTCTTAGCTTGACTTCTAATATGTATTGACAAACTTATGATTTTTCCGTTATTTAGTCTAAAATCAAGTCTGGAATTGAGTATAAGCCAATAGTATTGAGTTATCCAAATCAAGTCAGTCGGGAGTGGCAGTATACATAATTCTGCATTTAGTATGTCTGCAGCCGGTATTTTTAATTGCTCATCAAGAGTAATTAATTTCTTGTCTGTGTCAATTTCAAGTTTGGAATAGCCGCCATCATCCCACTGTGAAAGTATATTTTTTTTATACCATTTGAACGCAATAAAGGATATAATATAGAAAATTAACAAACCAGGCAGAAGTATTTTGGCACTGCCATCCTGTAATGAAGGCGGTGTGCATACAATAATATACAATAAAGCTATAATATGCAGCAGTTTTTCATTTGCTATGGGATAATTTTTTATTTGTGGTTTGAAAATTTTTTTCATTCTTTAATTGTATTGATTTTGTTGTGTTTGTCAAGATTTTAATGTTCTTGATTCTCTCAAAAACTCTGGGAAGGCTTGCAAGAGGAACGTTCTTTTGTACAAAATTACAGTTCCCCATCCCAGCCTTCCCCAAGCCGGGGAAGGAGTTTTATTTTTTATTCCCTCCACTACTTGGGGAGGGCTAGGGTGGGGAGTTTTGATGATAAAATATAAAAATAAAAATGTCGAAGAAGGGACTTTCTTGCTCGGTCGCGTATAACGTGTCTTCGGTTGCTTGCTCCATAATTTTAATTATTCCGCAATCAATCCTCCGCACTCAGCTCCCTCGCGCTCGAACCCAAGTCCAAACTCCGTTTGGAAGGGTTCTCATTCCTTATGATTAGTAAATCCAAAATAAAAAAATGTCGAAGAAGGGACTCGAACCCTCAAGGAATTACCCACATGAACCTGAATCATGCGCGTCTACCAATTCCGCCACTTCGACATTCTGTGAATATATTAAATTATCATTCTGTTTTTAGGTTGTCTCCGTGGCGGATGTTCTCTCAAGGAGAACCCTCTCGCAAAACAATACTCAATTGTTTTGCTGCGGCAGAGTGCCACTTCGACATTTTGTAAAACTTATAAAGTTGTCATTTGTTTTGCCAAGAAGTATCTGGCCTCTACTAAATAATATCATATACATATCAAATGTAAATATTATTTAATTTTTTTGAAAAATTCTTCAGCAAGTAACTGCGAATATTTTGAATTTTCATTGGCTGAAATTAATATTCGATCTTCGCCGTCTTTGTTTTGGGCTACTGCTATTACGCCGCCTACTTCGCCCACAGGAAATCTGCTTATTTTTGCTTTAAATTTTACATACGGAACAACTTTGCCAAATGAGCTCATCTCGCCATGCTTTGTGACAGAAAAATTTTCTATCCCGATAGCTTGATACTTTATTTTACCCAATGCAGATTGAAGCTTTGGTTCTATATTGCCGCTGATAATATCATCTCTGGTTAACAGCGGTTTGTTATTTGCATCTATTACCACCATTTTTTGTCCGGTGGATTTGTGTTCTGCAACAACTCCGTTATATCCCATCATGCCGGTTGCTTTTTCAATCTCAAATTCCTCGTTTATATTTGAAAAATCTCCGACTTTTTGAGCTTTTTGCATCATTGTTTCGTGTGATGTGTGAAGATATTTATCAAAAATGTTAACTATCCATTCCTTGCCGCCAATTGACAAAAAGCCAATGATAGCAAGTGCTAACAGGATAGATTGAAATATTTTTTTTAAACAGCCCATTTGCAAAACCTCAATTCATGATATAATTCTATTATAACTATGTCAAAAAACGAAATCAATAATATTAATACTTCAGATTTGGAATTAGAGAAGCTTACTCCTGTCATGCAGCAGTATTTGACCATTAAGAGGGAAAATCCTGACGCAATACTGCTCTACAGACTTGGAGATTTTTATGAAACATTCTTTGAAGATGCTGTTACTCTTTCAAAAGAACTGGAGCTTACTCTTACAGGACGTGATGCCGGGGCTACTTACGGCAGAGTACCGCTTGCCGGTATTCCTTATAAAGCTGTAATGCCTTATATAGAAAGACTTGTTGATAAAAATTATAAAGTTGCTCTGTGTGATCAGCTTGAAGATCCGAAATTTGCAAAGGGTATTGTTAAACGCGGAGTTACGCGCGTA
>CALUUU010000077.1 GCA_944324035.1 Candidatus Gastranaerophilales bacterium | reverse complement strand
AGAATACCCCGCACGGGTATACCGTAAGGATTGTGTGTACTCAAATTTAGGGGCCTGAATACCCAGGGAATTTAAGGTTGACGGATAGATATATTTGGAATTCTTATTTTTAAATTTGAAATCAGCTTTAAAATCCTCATCCAAATCTTTGTCTAAATCTTTGTTTATCTCGTCAATAGTTTTATCTTCAAGAAAAATTTTCTTAACAAGGTAAACAGTCAGATTGCTTTTATCTTTTAAAACTCCCTGTCCGCTTAGTTTTAGAAGCTCATCATTTTCTTTGACTGACATCAATATACCTTTTGTAGCTCTTGTTTCTGTAGGATTTTTAAGATTTTCAAAAAGCGGCTCATCAGGATAAGCTGATTTTATATCATCTATTGTTTGAGAAATTTCCAATAATTCATATGCATTCTTTTGTGCTTGAAGGGGAGTCTGGGTTGATTTATCCTCAAGATTTTCAATATATTCTCTTACGGTAGAGGGCATATAATCTTTGTTTGTATCGTAAAATCTTTCCAGTCCCTTATCAACACGTGCTTCAAAACTCAGCAGGTAATCATTATAATGAGCAGATGGAACACTTTGCATTCTTACTGCATCTTGTTTTTGTGAGGCTTTAACTTCTATTGTATGAGAGTTGTTATCATAAGGGGTAAACAATCTAATCGGGTAAATTTTCATACACAAAAAATCCTATCTACTACTACACTCTTATATAAAAACAAAACAGTATAAAATTTGCGTATTTTAACTCATTGCAGTTAACTTTTGTAAATTGTTAAGGAAAAGTTCGGAAGCTTCAAATAGCGACGATTCTGCCCAGGTAAGCGGAGTATGCGCACCGGGAACAAATTTTACGCCATTTTTTGTTGTCACCGCTTCATATGCTTCCGGCACTTTGTACCCTGGACACGAATATCTATTAGATTTCACTGTTCTTTTCGGGGTAATACGGGCATAACTTCTGTTTATAAACTCAGTTTCTTTTTTCATTGCATAATCAAGTAACTTGTTTATTTTTGGTGACGCTCCATTTTTATTAATTTCATTAATCAAAGTTTCTACAACTTTCCCATACCCTTTGGAAATTTCAGACACCAAAAACCATTCAGCTTCATTTTTATGCTTGTTTTGAGTCCATTTGTTACCTATAGTGTGGTAATCGAGGTTTAGGTATTCATCCTTGTTATAGCGCAGGGCACCGTTATCACGCACCAGATCTCTTTCAAGCTGTCTTAACATTCCTATTTTTGCAATAGAGTCTCCAATCACACTTTTGTCGTTTATTGTTTCAGTTTGCGGCACAAATGCCATCGCCGCATCAGATTTTCTGCCTAAATATTTTTCTTCGTGCGGTTTAACTTTTACATCAGCCGTCATTGATTCGTGATAGTGCACATCTTCTATACGCCTTTCCCCGGACTTTAAAAGTTTTATCAAAGCATCTTTGTCCTCAAATACATCACCGTGCTTCGTATTTATCAAAGCTTTTCTGAATTTTAAAAGTTCCGGATTAGTAGTATCAGAATAAACTAAATCCAAAATTTTCCGGAACCCCTCATTAATTATTGCGGTATCACTTGTAAGCGAATTAATAAATGTGTGTTCTTCCCAGGCTCCGCAGCTTCGGGCTTTTGGATAATTTATTGCTTTTAAATATTTGACGCTGTTTGAAATTGTTGAAATAACATTTTTGGGTATCTCATCAAATGACTTATAACCGTATTCAGCTCCTTTAAAACCATTACCTATCAGGTCTGCAGCAGTTTGGAGATACATACCGAGAGATTCTAATCTTGCACGGCTGAACCAGTGATGATCAATTTTTGTTTTAGGAATAAATGCATGTCCTACACCAACCTTTGAAGGATAAAACTCGTTTTCTGCATATTTTTGCGGATTTGATATTACATAATCAAAATTCTTTTGCTGGTTATTATATAAATCAGTAAGCGAATTAAAAACTTTTGTGCATGATTTTGGATCGTTATGCTTTATCAAAGGAATATTATGGCAGGTATCAGTTGTCCAGATTAGACCGGACATTAATTCATTTTCTTTAAAATTTATTTGAGAAGTTTTTACAAAGCCGGTTTTTGAATCAAGTGTATAGTTAAATACCCCTTTTTTCTTTGCAAAGTCAAAAAGTTCTGTGAAATTCTCCGGTGTATAACTGCTTTTTAATTTTTGTGCTATAGCTTCATTATGCACAGGTATTTTATAATCACCGAAGTTAAATTTTACAGGATTATAACGACTAAATGATTTATATGCAAAGAACTTGCCAATGTGCTTTGGTCTGTAAAAATCACTCGGAATTTTACCGGTAAAAGCCGGCTCTAATCTGTTTCTGTTAACTGTTATTATCCCTATTTTTTCAACTTGCATATATATCCCTATATTCAATAATTTTCTATTTTACACGTGAAAATACTTCTACATTTATATCATCAAAAGTATTTGTATTAAAATATGCACACGATGCAACCATCGCTGCATTATCAGTACAATATTTCATTGGGGGGGCAAATACGTTATAGCCTTCTTCCGAGAGTGCAAATATTTTCTTTCTTATCTCCGAATTTGCGGCCACCCCGCCTGCAATTATAACCTGATTATATCCGCTTTCTTCAAGAGCACGTTTCACTTTTTTAACTAATGTGGAAGAAACACATTCCTGGAAGCTTGCACAAATATCTTTAACAGGCAGTTCTTTGCCGTCAAAAGATTTAACAAGACGCAAAACTGCAGTTTTTAGCCCGCTGAAACTAAAATCGAATTTATCAACCTTTGCTTCCGGCAGTTTGTACGCATGCGGATTTCCTTCTTGTGCCATTTTATCAAGTTTAGGGCCTCCCGGATACGGAAGTCCGATTAAACGTGCAACTTTGTCATAAGCTTCCCCGACAGCATCATCAATTGTTTCACCTATAATATGCTGTTCGGAATAAGATTTAACATCAATAATTTGGGTATGCCCTCCGCTTACAAGAAGCGCCATAAAAGGCGGCTTTAAATCCGTATCAAGGTAATTCCCGCAAAGATGAGCATTTAAATGATTAACACCGATAAAAGGCTTGTCATAAACAAGAGCTAATGTTTTTGCGGCATTTAACCCTACAAGCAGACACCCGACAAGCCCGGGGCCAACCGTCCCTGCAAAAGCTGTAATATCTTCGGGATTAATCCCGGCATTTTCCTTTGCCTGCTTAAAAGCTTCTTCTATAACAATATTAATTGAATCCATATGTTCTCTTGCTGCAATTTCGGGAATAACTCCGCCGAATTGTGCGTGTGTTTTTATTTGGGACGCTACCACATTTGCTATAACTTCTCTGCCGTTTTTTACTATTGCACAGGCAGTTTCATCACAGCTGGATTCTATTGCCATAATATAGTTATCATATCCGCTTTCGGGCCCGATTTCTACCGGTTCATCCGAAAATAATTTCTTTTTTATCATTTTCATAGTAAAATTATAACACAAATATTAAAAGGGATATGAAATGCAATTTTTAGATAAAACAAAAATAAGAATAGTGTCAGGCAGAGGCGGAAACGGTATGGTAGCCTGGCGCAGAGAAAAATATGTTGACAAAGGCGGGCCTGCCGGCGGTGACGGAGGAAAAGGCGGTGATGTATTTTTAATCGCCGATGAAAACATGTCAACACTTATGGATTTTAAATATAAATCAGTTTTTAAAGCCGAAAGCGGTGAAAACGGCGGTATCAAAAACTGCCACGGAAAATGGGCAAAAGATTTATACATTAAAGTTCCTGTAGGCACAGTTGTCCGCGATGTTAAAACAGGTAATGTTATTGCAGACTTAGTAGAACACGAGCAAAAAGTTCTTGTTGCAAAAGGCGGAAGAGGCGGAAGAGGAAATGCCCGATTTGCAACCGCGCAAAAGCGCGCGCCGCAGTTTTGCGAACCGGGAGAACCTCCTATTGAAAGAGAACTTATACTTGAATTAAAGCTTATCGCCGATGTAGGACTTCTCGGGATGCCAAATGCAGGAAAATCCACTTTCATCAGCCGCATAAGTTCCGCAAAACCTAAAATTGCTGATTATCCGTTTACTACGTTAATTCCTAATCTCGGGGTTGTCCATAAGCCTTCCGGCGATGGGTTTGTTGTCGCTGATATACCGGGGCTTATTGAGGGAGCCAGCGAAGGTGTCGGCTTAGGACACGACTTTTTGCGGCACGTTGAAAGATGCCGGTTTCTCGTACACGTAGTTGATACAACTGCAGAAAACCCGGTTGATAATTATGAAAAAATTAATGCTGAATTAAAAAAACATTCAGAAAAACTTGCAGAGCGCTATCAAATTGTTGCGTTAAATAAAATTGACGCAATAGATGATAACAGAAAACAAGAACTTTATTCAGCTTTCAAACAAAAAACAGACGATGTATTTTTAATTTCTGCCGTAACCGGCGAAAATGTTGACAAGCTAAAATACTTTATGGGTGAAAAAGTTGATGAAATCGAAAAACCTTTATCTGATATTGTTGTAGAAGAAGATTTAGGAGCTACAGATAACGATGACAGCGCCTATGAAATATCAAAGGCTGCAAAAGATACTTATATAATAGTCGGCGGTAAAATCAACAGACTGGCACAAGTTACGGATGAAAGAAATCCTGATCAGGTTATCAGGTTCCAGAATATTTTAACAGGTATGGGGGTTTTTGATAAACTTAAATCCATGGGGGTCAAAGATGGTGACCCAATTATCGCCGGGCATCTGGAATTTGCATACTATGCAGATGAATTTTACGGATAAATTAAAGGAGAGTTTATATGTCTGTTATTAATGAAAAATTTACAGTTCACACAAAAGGGAACACAGATATTATAGATATTACCAGACAGATTCAAAATGCGGTTTATAAACATTCCCTTCAAAGTGCCGTTGTATATGTCTATGCTGCCGGCAGTACCGTAGGAATTACAAATATAGAATTTGAGCCCGGCTTGCTTGTAGATTTGCCGGAAGCGTTGAATAAAATTGCCCCTGTTGATGCTGATTATCACCACGATGCAACATGGCATGACGGTAACGGTTATGCACATGTCCGCGCGTCAATCATAGGCAATAATACAATAGTTCCTCTTGTAGACGGCGCGCTGCAGCTTGGACAATGGCAGCAGATTGTATTAATTGATTTTGACAATAAAGCCCGAACCAGAAATGTATGGGTGCAAATTGTAGCTTAAGAGAGTGTGTGAATTATGAAAAGATTTTTATTATTGCTTATTTTGGTATTTGGACTAAATTTGCCGGTTTTTGCCGAGGCAAACGGAGATATTGAACTGCCGTCAGCCTCCGGGGTTGTTGAAAGTGTACAATACGAAGATATAACAGGACTTCAGCAAGGGGATAATAATGTAAAACAAATTGCAAAAGTTAAAGTTTTATCAGGACAATTTAAAGGGGAAGAAAGGTATATTGATAATATGCTCACAGGAAATCCGGCTTATGATATACCGCTGAAAAAAGGAGATAAAGTCGTTTTACACCTTGAAGCAAACAGCCCGGAAATTGTGTCGTCAGATGATGTAAATTTCTATATAGCAGATTTAAAACGAGATAACACCCTTATCTTTATAGCCGGAGCATTTTTTGTCCTGCTTGTACTCATCGGTAAAAAGAAAGGGCTTGCAAGTTTAATTTCAATTGCAGCGACAATCTGCCTTATGTTTTTTGTTCTTATGCCGCTTATCTTGCATGGATTTTGCCCGATAGCATCAGCAGTACTGGTTTCAATAATTTCATCCGCAATAACAATTTATCTTGTAGGCGGTTTTAATGCAAAGAGCAGCTCCGCAGTATTTGGAACTGTCTTAAGCCTGGTAATTGCAGCCGGCCTTTCCATGGGGGCAATTTATTATGCAAGATTGACAGGTTTTGCAGGAGAAGAAAATATGTTTCTTTATTCTGCACACCCGAATTTGAATTTTACGGGAATTTTGTCGGCTTCAATGATTATTGCTGCACTCGGCGCCCTAATGGATACTGCTGTTTCTATTGCCAGCACCATTAATGAAATTTACGAAACAGATAAATCGCTTTCAATTAAACAGCTGTTTATATCCGGAATGAATGTAGGACGCGATATTATAGGTACAATGTCAAACACATTAATACTTGTATATCTCGGAAGTTCTCTTTCGCTTGTCCTTTTATCAAGTAACATTGATTTGCAGAAATTTTTTAATCTTAATCAGGTTGCAACAGAAATTTCATCAGCTCTGATAGGCAGTATTGCGATATTAGCTTGCGTACCGATAACCGCCATAATTGCAGCATATATGATTAAAAATCAAAAGCGGAAACTTGAATTTAATTTTGGTGAAAATAAAAAAGGAGAGTCTTAAAATAAACTCTCCTTTTTGTGTATTTACTATCTTATCTTGAACAAGAACAGCCTGAACAAGCCTGTGATTTTAAGCTGTCAGCCTTATCTGTCTGCTCCCACGGAACAACCAGATCAGTTCTTCCCATATGACCGTATGCGGCAAGTTTCTGATAAAATTTTCCGCCATTTTTAGCCGGCAAACCACGCAAATCAAATTGGCAAATAATAGCAGCAGGTCGCAAATCAAAATTCTTAGAAACCAAAACTGCCAATTCATCATCAGAAATTTTACCTGTACCAAATGTATCAACCATGATAGATACAGGTTCTGCAACACCGATTGCATACGCAAGTTCAATTTCACATTTGTCTGCCAAACCGGCAGCAACAATATTTTTTGCAACATATCTTGCAGCATAAGCAGCAGATCTGTCAACTTTTGTCGGATCTTTTCCGGAGAATGCACCGCCGCCGTGGCGAGAATAACCGCCATATGTATCAACGATAATCTTACGTCCCGTAAGTCCGGCATCACCCTGCGGCCCGCCAACAACAAATCTTCCGGAAGGATTTACCAAAATTTTTGTATCTGTGCTTAAACCGATAGGAGATTCATTTTCAAATACATAGTCTATAACATATTTTTTAATGTCATTTTTGATAATTTCCTGAACTTTTGAATTATCAGAAACTCCATTAATTTCAGGATCATGTTGTGTTGAAATCAAAACAGTATTAATTTTTGCAGGTTTTCCGTCAACATACTCAACTGTCACCTGAGATTTACCGTCCGGTCTGAGATAAGACAACGTACCATTTTTTCTAACCTGAGCTAATCTATATGACAATTTATGAGCCAAGCTTATAGGAAGCGGCATTAATTCAGGAGTTTCGTTACAAGCAAAACCAAACATTATACCCTGGTCGCCGGCACCGATATTTTCTGTTTCGGAAACAGATGTATCAGCATTTTCCTTTCTTGATTCAAATGCTTTATTAACTCCGCCTGCAATGTCGCAAGATTGCTCATCAATACTGGTTAATACAGCACAGGTATCGGCATCAAAACCGCCGCCGCTTGTACCGGTATAACCGATATTTTTAATAGTATTTCTTACTACGGACGGAATATCAACATAGCAGTCAGAAGTTATTTCGCCGCAAACCAATGCCATTCCTGTTGTTACAGTAGTTTCGGCAGCGACTCTTGACTGCGGATATTTTGTCAAAAATTCATCCAAAATCGCATCAGATATCTGATCGCATACTTTGTCGGGGTGTCCTTCGGTAACAGATTCCGAAGTAAATAAAAAGTTTCTTGGTGTCATTTTAAAATTCTCCTTAATTTAATTTTGTACTTGCCGGTAAGTTTTTTAATTCCAACCCGGCCACATCATTAAGAAGAAGTTTACATCAGAAAATTTGTAAAATCAAATAGACTTGAAATTTTTCTTAATAATAGTAACACTTCCGATTATACCAATAACTGCAAGTATAACTGACAATATTTTTGCAACAGGAACACCTTGAATATCTAAAGCGCTGTCAATCCGCAGACTCTCTGTAAACATGCGCACAGCAGAATACAAGATTAAATAACTAAACAAAGTCAATCCAGGGAATTTATCTGCAAATTTATTCATTAAATATAACAGTATAAAAAAAATACAAAGATCCAATAAGCTTTCGTATAAAAATGCAGGGTGAAAATAATCAAATGAAATATACTGTTCAGGACGCTGTGACGGAGGAATATACAATTTCCAAGGAAGGTTTGTCGGCAACCCAAAGGCTTCTGAATTAAAGAAATTTCCCCATCTGCCTATAGATTGCGCGATAGCTGTACCGCATACAAATGCATCCAGGGTATTTAAAACAGGAAGCTTGTATTTTTTTGCAAGCACGATTAGTGCTGTAATCCCCGCAATAAGACCTCCATGGATAGATAACCCGCCTTCTCTGAAATTTAAAATTTCAAGCGGATTATAAAAATAATAAACAGGATTCAAAAGGCAGTAATACAACCTTGCCCCGAGAAATCCAAATATAAGCAAATAAGCCGCAAAATCCCAGATTTCTTCGAAATTTTCATGTTTATTATAGTGCCTGAAAATTTTATAAGCGGCAAAAACCCCGACAAAGCAGGCAAATGCCATTATAATCCCATAATAATATACAGAAAAGCTGCCAATTGAAAATAAAATATCCCCGGGAGATTGAAAAGTCATAATTTACTCTTTCAAAGAAGTATTGAGTTTTAGTTCCAAATCACTTATATGATTTTGAACATCATCACTATCTGATGGCTGGACTGCTTTTGCAATATACTCATTATAATTTTTTACAGCATCTTTTAAAAGTTCATAAACATAAGCAGAAGTACTTTCAGGCAGCTTGTCAGGTCTTTCGGCCTCATCAGAATTAACCTTTTGCAAATTACCGTTATCATCAAGGATAAGCAGACCTGCAGTTAAGTCAGAGGCTATATTCTCCTCGGCAACAGCCAAAGAATAATAAGAATCTGCAAAATCCGGTTTTAAACTGATTGCCTTTTGATATGAGTATAGAGCATTAACATAGTCCTCAGACTTTGTATAAGCAACCGCAAGATTGTAGTGTGATTCAAAAATAGAATCATCCAAATCAATACTTGATTTCAAACGTTCAATAGCCTCAGGATAATTTTCCTGCTCCATAAAAGTCATAGCCTTACTGTTAAGCTCCTGCACTGCAAAACTGTTAATACAGGCAGTTGTAATTACTGAAATAGTCAAAATACTAACCAATAATAACGCTTTTTTCATCAATCATCCCTCTCTAAGATTAAAGATTAATGAAATTGTAATACAATATAAGTTTTTCGTCAATTGCTTAACAAGGGAAGTTATATAGTAAATTCCACAGATACTACGAAAAGTAAATCAAGATTACAACGTGAACCTGCGAAGAATGACGTTTACATAACCCATATCATTGATAGGTCAATATCATAAGTTATGATGACAAAAGGCGTCATTGCTATACATGTCAAGTAATTAGTTACATACCACAAGTTATGTGCATCAAACGGCAATATAGATAAGTTATGTAATTTATTGTTCATTTTCTCTTTTTATTTGCGAAGTAAAAAGCGGATTGTGAGCGTAGAGTGAAGAGT
>CALUUU010000076.1 GCA_944324035.1 Candidatus Gastranaerophilales bacterium | reverse complement strand
AAAAGAAATATTTATTGAAGTTTGTTGTCCCCGGATCAATTGATGAATTTGGAAGAAGTGCAAGGACTTTGTGCGTGAGTTCAAGCGCATGGGTATAATTTCCTACCTGCAGACATCCTTGAATAAGTTTATTGCAAAGATTAATGATTTTATCAGTGTCTGTAGTTTTTTCAAGGTTGCTGAGAGTCTTTTCAGCCAGGGCGAATGTTTTTTCCGGAACAAATTCAAACATATTTGTTGCTATATTGCTGTATAATTCCAGTTTGTATTTGTCTATATCTTCCTGAGCTTCTTCATTTTTGTTTAAATCAAGAATATTTAAAATCTTATCGGCACAGTTTAAATAAGCATTAAAGTCCCCGAGCGAAAGATTAATTTTAGCAAGTTTTTCCCATTCAAGAAATGCTGATTTGTAGTCATTCATCAAGTCATACAAGTAGGCCTTTTCAGGACTTGGCATGCTGTCATCAAATACTTTGTCAAACAATTCATCTGCTATATTTTTAAGCACGGTACTGTCAAGAGTCGTGAGTAAATTATCTCTGATTAGGTTGTAGTTTGCAAAATACATACAATTATTATAGAAATAAATGTATCCCATATCAGTAAGCTTTTCAAGAATATCGCCGATATTGCTGTATCCCAGGCTGTTAATTGTGTCCTGGTCAATTCTTGGACCTAAAATAATACATGTAGCGAGAAATTTTATAGCGTCAGGATAGTCTTGCAGAAGATTTAAACGTCTTCTTATTAATTTATTAAGGCTTGACGGAATTATTATTGTTTTCGGATTTACAAGCTGTATTGAATCCTCTGTTGCCTCAAAAACACCGCTTTCTATTAAGTATTGAATTGCAATATCAAGAAACAAAATGCTCCCGAATGAATATTTTGCAATTCGCTGGAAATAGAATGTATCCATAATGTCGCGGTAATATTCCTTGTTCTCGGCAACCATTTTCTCAAACGGAGTAGGTTTTAGTGTTATTTCCGTATAATATGGTTTTGTTACAAGGAAGTGCATATCTTTATGCAGGTTAAAATCTTTGCTGTATTGGATAAGATAACTTATATCCAGTTCTTCAAATGATTCAAACAGATATTTCAGAACATCATAGGAACTGGTGTCAATTTTTTCAAAGTTTTCTATAAATATAAGCGTATTAGGAATTGCCTGCAGCAGCGTTAAAAATATATCAAAGTATTCATATCTTGTATCTTGCGGTGCATCTAAATTCCTTTGTTTAAAGGTAATTAAATCCTTTATCATGCCGTCGGTATCTATGGAATTAAATATCGAAAAATCATTCTGTGCAAAAAGCTTTTGTGAAACCGTATATTCAAATATTGCCGACACCAAATTTCTGAAGAAGGAATACGGGGAATATTTCATTTCATCATAACAGGTTACGGTTATAATATTTTTATATAATCCAAGGTCATTGATGGCTGATAAAAGCTTAACGGAGTATGGCACATAAAGCGGATCTGTCCGGATTGCCACGATTCCTTTCGGGACAGATTGCATTTTACTTGCAACGTGATAGAAAACGTCAATATTTTCTGTTCTTATAAATTCACATTTAATTTCGCTGAAATCTATTGTTTCAATATCATAAATTGCATCAGGATCAATAGGTTTTTCAAGTTTGCTGAGCGCCGCGCCATCCAGCTTATCCTGTTCTATAAGCATATTTTGTACAAAATTAGGAATTTGCGCTTCTTCATCATGCTCTTCAAGTTCCTCGTAGTTAATTACAAGCAGCTTTGAAACATCTATCTCTGAGAGTGTAACCATTTCACCATTTACAATGCTGGAGCTCAGGGTTTCAAATTTATAATCGCTGCCCAGTGCTTTTTCAACATAGCTGTCTGCCAGCAGTTGGAATGCCCCCAATACTTTTGAACGTTTATCCTGGGCGTTGTGTATCAGGTTAATATTAAATGCAGTATTTGTATCATTAGGATTGTCGTTTATTGTTCTTTTAACCATCATCATATTACAGCGGGTTGAGGCGTTTTTACGGTTCGTAAGACGATAGTTCATTTTTGTAATTTCTGTAAGAATTTTTATTGCTGTTTCAACAGCATTATGGGCAGATGAATTAAAGGTGTATTCTCTATTAAACCTTATTACATATAACTTGTTGATAATCTGCCGTCTTGTTCTTGCACCTTTGGCTGCAGTGTCAATTATTCTGTCGAGATTATCCTTAAATTTGTTGAAAAGGCGTGCACTGCCAAGAAGCTGATGCATTTCTCCCAGGTTTGGAAAATCAATAATAAGAGAAACAAAATCATCCGTGTTAGATTCGTTAAGAATAACACTTTTTTCTAAGTCAAGTCCGCATTTTTTGCACGTATGATTGCCGGTGAGATTAATTTTCCCGCACCGGTTGCATTTTGTTAATATAACATAACCGCATTTTTTACATGTATTTGTTTTATTGATAGTTTTACAAACCGGACAGACAACCTTCAGCACCTTTTTACAGTTGGGACAGACGGTTGTTCTTTCGTCGATTTCATAACCGCATTTAGGACATTCCATACCTGAACTATACCATATTTACAAGTTTTTTGACAGAACTTAACACTTGGTAATATAACGGGGGAGTAATCCTGCTCCTCCCGTTATTTAGGTCTATCTATACCTTATACCTGCGTCTTTTATTCTTTGCAGAGCTTTTTTAATTGTGTCCACATCTTTGGTAAGCGCTATACGTATATAACCTTCTCCGCATTTCCCGTATCCTATTCCGGGCGGTACAACAACATGAGCTTTTTCAAGCATGAGTGTTGCGAATTCTTCACTGCTCATCCCTCCAGGTGTCGGAATCCAGATATAAAAAGTAGCTTTGGTCGGCTTTATATCCCATCCCAGTTCTCTTAAGCCTTGTTCCATAACATCACGGCGTTCCTGATACATTTTGTTTAATTTGTCAATATAGGACTGGTCTATTGTAAAAGCAGCAGTTGCAGCCTGTTGTATAGCTTTAAATGTTCCGCTGTCAATGTTGTTTTTAATTGTACCGAGGGCTTTAATTGCATCAGCATTGCCGCAGACAAAACCTACACGCCAGCCTGTCATATTATAAGATTTTGAATGCGAATAAAATTCAATTGCAACATCTTTTGCGCCTTCGACTTCCAGAACCGACGGAGCTTTATATCCGTCATAAGTCATTTCAGAATATGCCATGTCGGAACACAACAGAATATCGTATTTTTTACAGAAATCAACTGCTTTTTTGTAAAATTCCAAATCCGCAGTAGCTCCTGTCGGGTTGTTCGGATAGTTTAAAAACATAATTTTTGATTTTTTAGCAATATCTTCAGGAATTTTATCGAAATCAGGAAGAAAATTATTTTCTTCTAAAAGCGGCATAGCATATGGAGTTCCACCGGCAAAGATTGTTGCATTTTTATAAACCGGATAACCCGGGTCAGGAACAAGTGTGTAATCCCCTTTATCTACATAAGCAAAGAAAACATGGGCAATTGCTTCTTTTGAGCCTATGTTTGCAAGGATTTCGGTATCAGCGTTTAAGTCAACTCCAAAACGTTTTTTCATCCACTCTTTTGCCCCGTTTCTGAATTGAGCGGTTCCGTTATACGGCGGATAATCATGGTTTTTAGGATTATCAATAGCTTTGTGCATTTCATCTACAACAGGCTGCAGGGTAGGGGTATCAGGATCTCCTATGCCCAGACTGATAATGTCTATGCCCCTTGCCTTTGCCTCATCAATTTTTCTGTCGATTTCCGCAAATAAATACGGAGGAATTTTTTCTAAACGTTCTGATACTTTCATTATCTCTCCATTCTGTTATCTAAACTTAATAAATTTCCCTATTTATATTTATATGCTAACATGAAAATAAAAATTATGAGTATAATTTCAGACGACAGCACTGACTTTAAAAAAGTTGACATAAATTCAAAAAATCCGGTTACAAAGCCGGAAACTCTTGACTGTGACAGAAATTTTGAAAATTGCATACGCCCTAAAAGTTTTGATGCGTATATTGGACAGTCTGCACTAAAAGAAACTTTAAAAATAACAATTGCGGCAGCAAAAAAGCGGGAGCAGCCTCTTGACCATTTATTGTTTTACGGCCCGCCCGGACTTGGGAAAACAACACTTGCAGGTGTTATTGCCGAGCAAATGGGAGTTGAAATAAAAATAACATCAGCGCCGGCTTTGGAACGCCCGAGAGATATTATCGGAATTTTGATGTCGCTGCAGGGCGGGGAAATTCTTTTTATTGATGAAATTCACAGATTAAATAAAGTCGCCGAGGAAATTTTGTATCCGGCTATGGAAGATTTTTTCCTTGATATGACTACCGGTAAGGCGCAGACTGTGAAAACTTTGAGAATTCCGCTTCCTAAATTCACGCTCATAGGTGCTACGACAAAAGCTGGAGCATTATCAGGGCCGCTTCGCGACAGATTCGGTATAATTCACAGGCTGGAATTTTATACTGATGATGAGCTGGCTCAGGTCGTAAAAAGAACTGCGGGAATTTTAAATATTGACATAGATGAAGGCGGAGCTTATGCTATTGCAAGCCGTTCCCGCGGCACTCCGCGTATTGCAAACAGGCTTGTTAAGCGTGTTGCGGATTTTGCGCTTGTTAAAGCTGATGGCAAAATTACAAAACCTGTTGCAAACGACGCTCTGGATACTTTAAAAATTGATAAATGCGGACTTGATACAACAGACAGAGGTCTGTTAAAACTTATTATTGAAAAATACAACGGCGGGCCGGTCGGAATTGAAACCCTTGCCGCAGCATTAGGGGAAGATGTCAGAACTTTGGAGGATGTCTGTGAGCCTTATCTTCTGCAGGCAGGACTGCTGCAAAGAACTCCAAGAGGAAGAAAAGTTACTCAGTCTGCCTACGAGCATCTGGGGTATAAAAATTATACAGCTCAGCAAAACTTGTTTTAATTAATAATTTGCACATATTTTAGTTTTTCGCTAATATAATTATATGTTTAAATATTACGGGAAATGGGCGCCATATTTGTTTTTACTTCCGGCAGGACTTGTTTTGCTGATATTTTTCTTTATCCCGTTTTTTCAGACCGTTTATTTAAGTTTTTTTGATTATTCTTCAAGTATTTATAATCCGGCAGTTGTCGGGTTTGCTAATTATGTAAAATTATTTCACAGTCCTGTATTTTACAAAGTTTTGTGGAATACTTTTTTGTATCTTTTTGTTGCGGTGCCGATACTTGCAATTTTTCCGCTTTTTATTGCAATATTGATAAATCAGAAAATACGCGGCGTTACTTTGTATAAAATACTGATTTATTTACCGGTAATTGTTTCGATTGTAGTTGCAGCAATCGCGTTTAAGTGGCTTTATGCTGATCAGGGGATTTTAAACTACATAGTTACACTTTTTGGCGCAAAGTCTGTCGGCTGGCTGACCGATCCCAATTGGGCTCTGTATTCGGTTATCATTGTTACTATTTGGAAAGGTATTGGGTATTATATGATAATTTACCTTGCCGCTTTGATGAGTGTGCCTAAAGAATTGTACGAAGCATGCGATATAGACGGAGCTAATTTTTTAACAAAGCATCTTACTGTAACTATACCTCATATTATGCCGACTATTGCTCTAGTTACAACAATAAGTGCAATTTCTGCAATGAAGGTTTTTGCAGAAATTTATGTTATGACAAAAGGCGGGCCTTTAAATTCGAGTAAAACAATTGTTTATTATATTTATGAAAGGGCTTTTGAAAATCTTGATTTGGGCTATGCTTCAGCTATGGCTGTTGTGCTTTTGATTATTGTTATGGCTTTTTCGTTAATCAATATTTTCTGCTTTGAAAGGAATAAGTATCAGTTATGAAGCGTTTTTTAGAAAAATTTTCAATTCATTTTGTATTGATTACGGTTTCGCTGCTTTCAATATTTCCTTTTATATGGCTGATATCTACATCATTAAAAGGCAACAGCGAAAATATTTTTGCTTATCCGCCTTCTATTATCCCGCAGGATTTTACCTGGGCAAATTATACGGGAGTTTGGCACAGAGTTGATTTTATCGGGTATTTTATAAACAGTATGATTGTTGCAGGCGGCACAGTTTTATTAAATCTTATACTTTCAGCTATGGCAGGATATCCTCTTGCTAGAATGGAATTTAAAGGCAAAAAAATTGCATTCTTTTCAATACTTGCAACAATTATGATTCCATTCCAGGCAATAATGCTTCCGGTCTATCTTGTTACTTTAAAACTGCACTTGGTGGATAGTGTAAGCAATACTGCCGGATTTATAGGGCTTATTATGCCGTTTGCGGTTAGTGCTTTTGGAATTTTTCTTATGCGTCAGGCGTTTCTTGGAATTCCTAAAGAAATGGAGGAGGCCGCAATCATTGACGGGTGCTCCGTGTGGCAGCTTTTCTGGAAGGTTTTGGTTCCTATGGTTAAGCCTTCTCTTGCTGTGCTTGCTATATTTACATTTATAGGTTCGTGGGGTGAATTTTTGTGGCCTAGTATCGTCCTAACTAAGGAAAGTATGTACACTCTTCCTGTCGGGGTTAACAATTTGCAGGGAATGTTCAGCTCTAACTGGAGATTTATTGCCGCAGGTTCAATACTTTCCACAATCCCTATTTTAATATTCTTTCTTGCAATGCAGAGATATTTTATTTCCGGCGAAAACGAAGGTGCTGTAAAAGGATAAATTTTTATTCTTCATCTTCAAGAAAAATTCCTTTAGAAGCGCAGGTTTGGAAATTCTTAAGCATTGCCTTGTCTAAGTCATCTGTAGCAACTAATTTGCCGTTTACGTAAGTAATTTCTGCAGTTGTATCGTGTCCTTTGTTGAATTCTTCCATTAAATACTGCATACCTTTTTCGTCAAGCATAATCTTTCTTGTCACATCGTTCATTACATCAAATACGTATCTTTGACGGTTGGCATCCCCTACATTGTTTGAAATTAAAGTCGTAGCTTTATACATTTCGCTTAGGGCTTCTTTGTAATATCTGAGGTGATTTAGGAGGACAGCAAGATTGTAGTGAGCCTCATAATTCATCGGGGCAAGCTGGATTGCTTCACAGTAAGTAAGCCCTGCAAGATTATAGTCTTTGTTTAAATGATATGCAAGCGCAAGATTGTATCTTGCATCGTAATCTTTTTTCAGAATTTTTACAGCTTCCTGATAAGATTTGATTGCTTCTTGAAGGTACCTTTGCTGATATTCCCAGTCCTGGTCAAGATAGGTTGATTTCTGCCTGTACGCAACTCCTCTGTTGTAATATGCAAGCCCTATATTTGTCTTATAACTTCTTAAGTTATTAAATACAAATGGAATGTAGACAAGTTTTCTTCTTATGCCGATAATTTTGTTATATTGTTCTATTGCTTCATCAAAATTTCCGAGTTTTTCTACAGATATAATACCGTAATTCATTCTTGCAAGAACGTAATTCGGGTTATATTCAATTGCTTTTGCGTACGCATCAATTGCAGAGTAGTAATCTTCATATGCGACATAAATATTTCCGAGATTGAACCAGGCGCCGTAGTGTTCAGGATATAATTCAAGCCCGTAAAGGTATAAATTAATTGCTTTTTGAAAGTTTTGTTTGCGTAATTGTTTGTCTCCCTGCGCAACGTAATACATTCCTTTGACCTTATTAACCTGTTTTTTGTACCAGTCCGGATACATAAATATAGATGCGATAAATGCAACGATGAGCAGAAATGAAAAAAGTCTACGTAATATTATTTTTGCCACGGCTTCTTCTCTCCTATGCTTTATTGTACAACCATTCAGGCTTTCTGACAAGAGCTTCTTTGTACAGAAATGTTAACTTTTATTAATACTTTCTTTAAATCGTGCAATTTTGAGATAACAAATGTTTTTATATATGTAAGGTTAGGTTAATTTAATTTGGAGGTTAGGTAGATGGAACCTTTTATATCAGGGATGACACCATATGGCTCTATGATGAACAGTGATATGATGATGGCTCCTTTTTTAAATGGTTATCAGAGTCAAGTTACGGCATTAGATACTTATAGTCAACTTAATTCTGACATGTTGAGTATGGATGGCAGTATTTTTCCAACCTTCTCCGGAAGTTTTGATTATGACAAGTTTTATAAGGACATGCGGAAAAATCAGGATTATATGTATGAAAATCAAAGACGCATGGCTGAAAACTGGCGCAGCAATGATTTTGCAATAAATGTTCCGATGCAGGAAGTCCAGGAAATGTGTGAAAATCTCCATACAAAAATTATCCAGGATGAACAGGAACAGATAAGAGATTCCTATAATGCTCTGAAACATGCTGTAAGAGCTGCCTATGATCCTAATGGTGAAGCAACAGAAAAGCAGATTGCAGCTAAAGCAAGAACTTTATATAAACAATATATGGGTAAAGATTTGACAGAAGATATCTTAAATCATTCTAGCGGCTCATTTAAACAAGGATTTTTGCAGACAATAACCCTTGGTTTATATGATGGTGTTTCTGCGGAGGAAAACGTCGCAATGATAACAGGCCAGCCTGTCGGCCGCAAGCAGAACGCTTTAAAGAAAACAGGTAATGCTCTGGGTGGTGCAACGATTGGAGCTGTCGGCTTAGCATTGTTATCAAAAGTCAAATGGATAGCTCCGTTATTCAAAAGTAAACCATTATGGGCTGCAATTGCCGGTGCTATAGGCGGTGCAATAGCCGCACCTGCAGTAAGCCAGATGAAATCTTAGCTATAATATTTCTCAAATGATGTGTGTAATAGGAAAAAAAATGTGTGTGTCAGGGTTGAATAGATTTCAACCCTTTTCTATTTATTAAAAGAAAAAGAATCTCCGCTTCAAGGAGGAGAAACGGAGATTAACCAGTAAAAGAGACATCACCAACATTATTATCCTATTCTTTATAAAGTCAAATTTTTGGAACTTATATAGCAAATTCCATTGATACAATAAAAATCGTCATTCTGAGGGCTTTAGCCCGAAGAAACTCGTACAAAAAGAGCTCCTTCGCTGACACTCATTTTCTGTTTTTATAACTCCCCATCCCAACCTTCCCCAAGTAGGGGAAGGAGTTAATGCGCTGCGTTGTCCCTAGCAGCGCTAATGTCATTTCTGCTTAATATCTTAATTGCTCATTAAATCTTTTTGGATAAAACGAGGGCGTTGGAGATTGCGATACCGCCTTTAGCTGCAGGATTATTTACAACCTGCCCGTCAACATACATTACGGTCGAACCTCCACCGTCCAAATTCATTGCATTTATGCATCCGGCATTTTTCATAAAATATGCCAGCTGCATCAAAGTCATACCAACAGATCTTCCTTCTCTTCCGTCTACTGCAACCATTATCAAATTTCCGTCAGCAGTATATCCGATTGCGCTGCGCGGATTTTTCCCTCCTATTGCGCCAAGCTTTTGGGCAGTCATATCAACAAAAACTTCTCCGTTTTTAACAAGATAAGGGCCGCCGCTGATAATATGATTTACATCCTTCCAATCTGGAGAAGTTCCAATTGAAACTTTTACTTTATCGGCTCCGAATAGTTT
>CALUUU010000075.1 GCA_944324035.1 Candidatus Gastranaerophilales bacterium | reverse complement strand
GATAAATAGCTATCGGTTCAGCATACATGCAACAAACACAAAAACTTGCACTTTAAGAGCTGTATTGCTAATATAAAATTATGGCGAATGAAGAAAAAATAGAAGAATTACAAGAGATATTGCATGAAGATCCGCAAAATTATCAGGCACGAAGAGAGCTTGCAATCCTTTTAATTGATTCAGGTTTTCCTAAAGAAGCTGCGCAGCATCTTTTATATCTTGCAAAAATATTTCCTGATGACAGCGCAATATATTTTAACTTAGGGATAGCATATGAAAAACAAAAACAATTTAAAAATGCAGAAGAAGCTTATTTAAAGTGTCTGGAAATCTCGCCGGGAGAAATTGATGCGGTTTACAATCTCGGACTTGTATATACGGAATTAAAAGAATTTGATAAAGGGATTTCCTGCTTTGAAAAAGTCCTAAGCCAGGATTCAAATGATTCAAACTCATATTTTAATCTGGGCATCTGCTACTTTAAAAAAGGCGATCTGGTCAATGCTATGATGAACTTTCAAAATACCATAGATATAAATGAACAGGATTTGTACGCATATTTTTATATGGGAAATATTTTAAAAGAAATGGGTGAACTTGACGGAGCAAAAGAATGCTTCCAAAAAGTTTTAAGCATTTCACCGGACTATAGCTGGGCATATTATAATCTTGCCTCTATCGCATTTGATGAAGAAGATTACGAAAGTGTAGCTCTTAACCTTGATAAAACAATTGAACTTAATCCAAAAGATGAGCAGGCGTATATAAATTATGCAAAAATTCTTGCCAAAATGGGTTTATTTGAAGATGCACAGAACATGCTTCTTCAAGCTGCAAACGAGTGCAGCGACGTTGGAAATTTATACTACTACATTGCCCAAATCGCAAAGTATGAAGGCAATAAAGCATCCTATATTGAAAACCTAAACAACGCGCTTCAAAACCGGGAAACTTTAACCATAATTAACCCAGACAGGATTATGAATGAAATAGAACAGTTTTCGGAATAGAAATTATTTCAACTTTGTAACGAATTTGTCTGAAGCCTTAAAATATCCTATAATTTTAGTATTATGAAAAGTGCACAAATTATTTTAGTTGATGATGAAAAGATGGTTACTTCGGCTTTTAAAACGTTACTTAAAGTCGAAGGATATACCAATGTAAATTGTTTTAATTCCCCGCAAGAAGCCATAGCATACATAAAAAATAATATGCCGGATATAATTATTTCAGACTTTCTGATGCCGGAGATGAACGGGCTGGAATTTCTGACAAAAGCAAAAGAATTATATCCGGAAGTCAGTATGATTTTACTAACCGGGTATGCGGATAAAGAAAATGCAATAAAGGCAATAAATGAAATCGGTTTATATAAATATATTGAAAAGCCTTGGGATAATGATGATCTGCTGATGAATATAAGAAACGGGATTGAAAGAAGCCACCTTTTATCGGATTTACGCGATAAAATTATGGAACTTGAAAAAGCAAAAGTTCAACTGGAAGAATATTCAAATAATTTAGAAAAACTTGTTGCAGAAAGGACAAAAGAACTTACAATCTCTAACAGCAAGCTTGCAGGAATAATTAACTACTGTGCAGACGGAATTATCATCATAGACAAAAAAGGAAACATAGAGCAGGCAAATCCGGCCTGTGAAAATATGACCGGCTTAAGCGAATCGGCATTAAAGAAAAAGAAATTCCAGGAAATTGCCTACATAAAAAAAAAAACCGGCAATCAGTCTTTTGACAACAAATCCGGAACTATATTCGGACTTGATAAAGATAAAAATGATGTTCTTGTTGAAAACTGTATGATAACAAATACCCTAGGGAAAACAGAAATCCCTGTCGAAATAAATTTTGCAGCGATAAATACTGAAGATGATACAGAAAAATATGTCGGTGTAATAAGAGATGTAAGCAAGCAAAAAGAAACCGAAAGGTTGAGAGATGATTTTATCGCTACTCTGACACACGATTTAAGAACTCCGCTTCTTGCTGCTATTCAGACATTAAAATTCTTTTTGGACGGTTCGCTTGGGCCTGTTGAAGAAAAACAGGGTGTACTGCTTTCAACCATGCTCCAAAGCAATGAGGACTTGCTTGGTTTAGTTAACGCATTGCTGGAAGTTTACAGATTTGAAAGCGGGAAATTAACCCTATGCAAGACAAATTTTCCGATAAAGGACTTAGTCACTCAGTGTTATGAAGAGCTTAAACCGCTTGCAGACAAAAAGAATATAGATTTCAAATTAGAATGTGATATTGATGACAAAGTGGAAATCCTGGCAGACAAAGCCGAATTAAAAAGAGTTATCATAAATCTATGCGGGAATGCGGTAAATTACACCAACAAAAACGGAGAGATACAGATTATCGCAAAGGCGCAGTCTGGAGATTTTATATTCTCTGTTGTTGATAACGGAAACGGTATTCCAAAAGAAGATATTCCAAATCTGTTCAACAGATTTTCACAAGGAACAAGCAGAAAACGTTCAACCGGTACAGGGCTTGGATTATATCTTTCAAGGCAAATTATAGAAGCTCATGGCGGGAAAATCTGGCTTGACAGCAAATTAAACAAAGGAAGTGAATTTACGTTTTTGCTTACAAATGTTGTAAATGAAGAAAGACAGGTTGTAAATGGTTAAAGTGTTGATTATTGAAGATCAGGATATGGCGCGTGTAGCATTATCTGTTGTTTTGAGTAAAAATTCAAATATCGAAATTACAGACATGGCAGTAGACGGGCTCGAAGGTGTTGAAAAAGCATTAAAATTAAGGCCGGATCTTGTTATTATGGACATAGGACTTCCTTCTATAGACGGGATTGAAGCCACAAGACGCATAAAAGAAGAAAATCCTGATATAAAAGTTCTTATGTACACCTC
The DNA here is from genome assembly GCA_944324035.1 of Candidatus Gastranaerophilales bacterium. Lineage (GTDB taxonomy): Bacteria > Cyanobacteriota > Vampirovibrionia > Gastranaerophilales > Gastranaerophilaceae > UBA1221. The sequence continues at coordinate 6,816 of CALUUU010000075.1, read as the reverse complement.
AAGAGAAGATGAAAATGATATATTTGATGCATTTCAGGCCGGAGCAGACGGCTATATAACAAAAGGTGCAACGGTTGAACAGACGATTTCTGCAGTCCTGGCAGTAAGCGAAGGCACCGGCTGGCTTGATCCTGCAATTGCAAAAGTTGTATTAACAAATATCCGCCGCAGCAACGTCCAGGAAGGCAGACGCGGAGAAATAAACTACAAACTCGGGAAAAACCTGTATGGACTTACCGAACGTGAAATGGATGTTCTGGCACTTATTGTTGACGGTCTTACAAACCCGCAAATTTCCGACAAACTCTGCATTACAATATCAACAACAAAAACACACGTGCATAGTATTTTACAAAAATTGTATGTAAGGACACGCGCAAAAGCCACTGCGATGGCAATGAAAGAAGGACTTGTGTAGATTATGCGAAAGTTATTCTTGTTACTTTCCGCCATAATTTTAACAATAAATTCCGTATCAGCAGAAATTGACTGGGACAGAATTAAAACTAATATTCAAAACAGTGTTGACTTTAAAAAAGATCAGGCAACCATAGAAGCCCAATATTTAAAACGCGTTGAAAAAGAAAGAATAAAAGAAGAATACGGCAGAAAAATTATGGACAGGCATCCTTCAGGCTTTATGACTGTTGAAGAGTATGAGCTGCTTTCTCAGCCTAAAGACAAAGCCGTTATTGATTATGGAATTCCGCAGGTTGATAAGCCTTACGATATGCAATATGTACCGCAGCCGACGTATAAACTTGCGCGCTATAATGATCCGCCCGGAAGCCCTAATCTTACAATCAGCAGAGAACTTTACAGAACACGCCAGCTAAATTTGCCCGGCATTACAGCCCCTGATTTTTCAATAATGGTTTATCCGGCAGTATATTATTATCCTGTATCTGAAAGTGTTACCTGCGATTTATTCATGATTGCCTTAAGAGATAATGACAGCGCCGTAAATAAAATATTAAAAGCAAACATTGCAAACAGATATCCGGAACCAATTCTTTCTACTGACAAAGAAGTTAAAAACAGTACGGCATTTCGAACGCTTACACCTATAGATTTTTCAGCAGACAGCAAAAAGCTTTTGGTAAAAGAAAAAATCGGAAGTTCTGAAGATGGTATCTGGCAAACCCGAGCAATTGTCTACGATTTTACAACACACACATCTTACGATTTGGTAGAACTTCGCTATGCAATAGAATATTTTTGGAAAGAGTATAAAGGCTTAAACCTGACAGATAAACGCTGGGATTTATATCCGCTGGGGTTCAGCAAAGGAAATCCGGACAGAATATTAGCAACCGCATACGCATACACAGGCGACACTCCTATATTTTTAGGAGTCTGGACAATAGATTCAAAAGGCGAACAATCAAGATTAATCTCTTTACAAAACGGAAGTATTGAGGTAGCTTCAAACGGGTTTAAAATTGTAAAAGACGGAGTTGTCAAAAATACTCTTGTCAAAACACAGGAAAAAGCTGAACGAAAATATGTTAAAGACGAAGCCAAGAGAGAAAAAGCTAAAGATAAGGCAGCAGTCAAACAGATGAAACAGGAGATGAAAGAAAAACTAAAAGCTGTTGATGAACAATACAAACGTGAAAAAGAAGATTACAAGTTAAGAAACAGCCTTGAAGGTTCAACAATATATAATGAAAACGCTGAAAAATATAATGAACTGCAGGAACAACTAAACGAAAAACGGCAGCTTGAAGCCCAGAAAAAACGAGCCCAGCAGGAAGCTAAGGCAAGAAAAGCACAGCAGCGTGAAGAAGCTAAAAAAGCAAAAGAAGCCGAAAAACTCCAGCGTCAGCAGGAAAAAGAACAACAAGAAGCAGGACAGCAAATGAACTAGTTTCAGGGTGATATTTTCAATATTGTTTTGTGTAAACTTATATATAATTAAAACTTTTCCTTTGTATTAAAAATATATCCACCACTTGAAATTTATGGAAAAAGGATTTATAATGTATATAAGTTTATTTTAAATGTACGAGTTGAAGGAGGACATATGAAAAGGACGGATATAGCTAAATCCCAGGGGGGGGGGGGCAAATTCCTTATATAACAAGGGTTTTGGCCAATTATTAAATTATCAAAATTTCGGATTTACATTAGCAGAAGTTTTAATTACATTGGGGATTATTGGAATTATTGCGGCGCTTACACTTCCTACACTGCTAGGCAAAGTTCAGGATAAAATATTGGAAGCGCAGGTTAATAAGGCAAAATCAGTAGTTGTAAATGGCTACAAACTAATGATGGCGCACTATGAAATATTTAAAGTCGAAAATATCCCGTTTTTAGCCAAATGCAACTCCATGGATGACATAGAATGCGTATCAAAAGAGCATAAAGAAGCTTTTCAAATTTTGACAGACAGTGCTGATGGATTGTCAGCAGATATAATGCCTGAACAATATATTGTTGAAGGAAAAAACTTGCCGTCACCATTTAAGTGGAGAGATACCAAATATATGTACAGAACAAGTGACGGAATGGTGTTTGGAATTATTCCAAATGATACGTTGACAGGTTTTGATGTAATAGTTGATGTTAATGCTAAAAGTAATCCTAATACCGCAACTAAAGATTTAAGAAAATTCAGATTTTCAGGAGAAGGCGGCCAATTATATGATGTAAGCGAAGAGCTTACGAAAGTAACAGAATGCAGTTTTGAAAATATTGCAGGCTGTACAACCGAAGAAGAATGCAGTTCAATTGAAGCGCCGTCAACGGATGTTGGACACTGGGATATTCGCTGGTACGACGGAGCCTGCCATGCAGATTACAATTTATAATAGCAATAAACACCAAGCCGATTTAAAAATAATCGGCTTGGTGTTCTAAGACAATGCAAAATTCAATAAGCAACAAGTACGCAACATATCTATTTACAGCTTTATATTCAGCAGGAGCAATTTTCTGCATATTTTTAACAAGTGTCTACATTATGGATATTTATCAATATATGGACACTCAAAGAATTATATTAAAAATCCTATATGCAGTAGGTATAGCGTTTAACATTTTTGTATTTAAAACATATAATTTTAAAAAATATATTATTCATTTTCTCATAACCATACTAATTTTAATCGCTGCAACACAATCAAATTCCTATTACAAGATAAGTTATTTATGGTTTTTTCTGCTTGCAATTCCGCCAATCAGCCTGAAACAAATATCCAAAGCAGTACTTACAATCACAACTGTATCAATTATTAGCGTTATCTTAATCACCGCATTCGGAGGCGGAGAAAACATCTCTTTTATCCGTCCCGGAACTAATTTTATAAGGTATTCATACGGATTTTTAAATCCAAACCTCTTTGCCGCATACCTGTTCCAAATTTGTATTGCTCTTGCCTGTCTGAAATGGAACACCTGGAATTCCAAGGATAACATCTTTACTTTTTCTGTACTTTGTTTAACATTTTTCTTCACTAATTCAAGAACAACATCTATACTTATTTTACTGCTGTTATTAATTATCAATCTTCGCCCCCTGTTAAACCGCAGATTAATATCATTAACCGCCCAAATACTGCTTTTAATACTTCCGTTTTTCTCTATGATTACGAGTAAGCTGTACTGTATGAGCAATACATATGCGTATTTTCTTGATGAAATTTTTTCATATAGATTTAGAAATGCCTGCTACTGTCTTGCCAGCTACCCTATAAGCTTTTTCGGAAACAATATAAAAATAACCGGCGATTTACTTTTAATTGATAATATTTATGCAAATCTGTTAATACATTACGGAATTTGCTTTAGTATACTGATTTTTACAGGCTGCTGTCTGATGATAAAAAAAGCCTATGAAAAAAACAATATGGTGCCGGTAATAATTTTGATACTAAGTATGCTTCAGGGAATCACTGAGAGCATTCCGCTTATATACTATTTAAATTTTTCTATCCTTACGTTTTCTGCAATGCTTAACAACTCTAAGTTATTTGAAAAAGCATAGAACAACCAAATTTCATGTTTATGCTAATATTAATACTACAGGAGAGAAAAAGATGATTAAAGATTACTTTTTAAACAATATAGAAACCGCAATTGAAAAAGCAATCGCTGAAAATAAACTTGGCGAAATGAAAGAATACACAAAAGGTACACTGACAACAGAACGCCCTAAAAATACAGAGTTTGGAGATTTTGCAGTAAATGTATCTTCACTTGCCCGTTTTGCGCGTATGGCGCCGCCGCAGATTGCAAATACGATAATATCATATATTAATCAGGATGATAATGAATACACAGTCATCGGAGGCTTTATTAACTTCAAAACCGGGAAAAATTTATTAAAACAAACAGTTAAAGAGATTTTTGACAAAGATAAAAATTACGGGAAGCCTGAAAAAGTTAAGACAGAAAAAATTATTCTTGAATATGTATCAGCAAACCCGACAGGGCCTTTCCATATAGGCCACGGAAGATGGGCTGCAATGGGTTCTGTGCTTGCAAATCTTTTAAAATTCTACGGACACGATGTTTACCAGGAATTTTATATCAATGACGCCGGCTCCCAAATTCAAAAACTCGGTAACTCACTTGCAATAAGAATTCGTCAGGAATTGGGTGAAGATATTGATTTTCCTACAGACGAAACAGAAAGAAAAAATTACTATCCGGGTGATTACTTAATTCCTGTAGCTAAAAAATATCTTGAAACCCACAAAGGACTTCCTGAAGATATTCAGGAACTTTGCGATTTCGCAAAAGAGTATGAAGAACGGGTTCAAAGAGAACTGCTCGAAAAATTCCGTGTTCACTTTGATAATTTTTATTCTGAACTTACTCTTCACAAATCAGGTAAAGTTGATGAATGTGTTCAAAAACTCAAAAACAGCGGAAAAATTTATCAAAAAGACGGTGCAGATTGGTTCAAATCGTCTGATTTTGGAGATGATCAAGATAGAGTTATTAAAAAAGCAGACGGCTCAAATACCTATCTGACAGCCGATATTGCTTATCATATTGACAAACTTGAACGCGGATTTGACAGAATGATTAATATCTGGGGTGCAGATCACCACGGATACGTTGCCCGCGTAAAAGCATCTATTGAAGCTCTCGGATATAACCCTGATAAATTAGAAATTCTGTTGGGTCAGCTTGTTAACCTTGTTGTCGACGGAAACGAAGTTCGCATGGGCAAGAGAAAAAATATGGTAACTCTTGACGATTTAATTGATGAAGTCGGAGTTGACGCAACACGTTTCTGGATGAGTATGAGAAATATTGATACAACTCTGGATTTTGATATTGAACTTGCCAAAAAGAACAGTGATGAAAACCCTGTATTTTATGTTCAATATGCACATGCAAGAGCCTGCTCAATACTCAGAAATGCGGTCGAAGAAAAAATCAATACGGAAACCGGAGAAAAGACACCGGCACCGCTTAGCAAAACGGAATTGGATGAACTCATTAATTCATACACCGCAGATACAATTATACCAACCATTGAGAGTGGGAAAAAATTAATTCTTAAACTTGAAGAATACAAATCAATGATTAAAACTTCGGCTGAAACAAGACAGGTATACACAATCTGCCGTTATGTTCAAGAGCTTGCAAGCGAATTTCACTCATTCTACAATGCAAACCGTGTAATATCAGAAGATAAAGAATTAATGAAATCACGCTTGGCACTTGTTATAGCAGTGAAAAAGGTTCTGAACAACGCTCTTGACCTGCTTGGAGTATCAGCTCCGGAGAGAATGTAATTAGCTCAGATTGGCAAGAGTATTGATAAAAACAGCTTTAATAGCATCATCTCTGTTGACTTCTTTATGACGCACTTTATCATATATAGTGTAATAAGAATAAAACGGAACGTTTGAAAGAGCATAAGAACTGACAGCCTTAACCGGCCCCATTTCGCCTTTTCTAAACTTATCCAGATAGTAAAAAGGTGCCGTATTTGAATTACTGCTCAAAATAAGATCATTAATCGACTGCCGCTTTTGAACTTTTAAAGCGGAAGATGTTTGTTTTTGCTCAGAAGAGCAATTATTATTGGATTTATGATTTATGAAGGGAATCTGCTTATAATCTAAGAAGCCAATCATGTATAAGTAAAACCTCCAATAATATAATACTTAAACAAACCTCATTTTTGCCATAGTGTAAATAGAATTTAACAAAGAAAAATTTTGGAAGTTATATAGTATATTACGCAAAACTTTTCAAAACAACGTTCTACGGCTCATACTTCGCCGGTTTTATACAAAAGAATAACTTGATTTATACATATGTTATGTGCCTATATCAATCATGGACGTAAGTTCTCCGTTTGCTTCGCAAACGAAATCGTCAAGCGATGCTAAAGACAACCCGGCGCATAAACGCCTTCCCCAGCTTGGGGAAGGTTGGGATGGGGAGTTATTTCTATAGAGAAATTAAAGATTGCAAACTGTTTTTCTTTGTTATAAAATTAGTATGTAAATAGAATTTAGGGATGTTATTTATGACAATACAAGATTGGTTTGAAAAGCGTAAAGAAGCTCAAATTCAACGCAGAGCGCTTGAAGCCCGCATTGATACAGGTACGGATCCGGCACTGTGGACAAAATGTGTTCACTGTGATGCCCAGATATTAAAAGAAGATTTAGATAACAATGATATGGTGTGTCCGGTTTGCGACTACCACTTTAGGATAAATGCAAGACGAAGAATAAAACAGCTTTTTGATGAAAATTCTTTTGAAGAATTGTTTATGGAAATTAAACCTACAGATCCGCTTGAATTTGTAGACACAGAATCTTATAAGGACAGACTGTCCCG
>CALUUU010000074.1 GCA_944324035.1 Candidatus Gastranaerophilales bacterium | reverse complement strand
ACACTTTTTGAATTATTTAAAAATATTCTGAAAGTTGTTTTGCTGGGTTACATTGGCTGGATGGTTTATACATCACACATTGAACATATTCTTATGCTTGCCGCGATTGATAACAATTTTGCAGTAATGAAAGAATTCGGCGAATTAATTATCGACTTTATTTTTAAGGCTTGTATTGCATTTTTGGTAATTTCAGCAGCTGACTACGGAGTTACAAAGTGGAAATTCTTAAAAGATCAAAAAATGTCTTTTAAAGAAATTAAAGATGAGTACAAAAACACAGAAGGGGATCCGAATGTTAAAGCTGCTTTAAGGCAGCGAAGAATGCAAATGCTGCAGCGCGGGATGATGGATGCGGTGCCTGATGCGGATTTTGTTGTTACAAATCCGATACACGTAGCATGTGCTCTTAAATATAAAGCAGAGGAAATGGAATCGCCGATGCTTATTGCAAAAGGAACAGAGCTCATTGCAAAAAAAATTATCAGTATTGCAAGAGAACATGGTGTGCCTGTAATCGAAAACCCGCCTGTTGCTCGTGCATTATTCAAAATGGTAGACCTAAACCAGCAGATTCCCCCTGAATTATACAAAGCTGTTGCAGAAATTTTACTTTTTGTTTACAACTTGAAAAATAAACAAAAACAAGGTAATATTGGAAATGGGCATAGCGGCCCCTAAATTTATACAATGATGATTATGCAAGATAACAACAAAATACAAGAATATTTAGATATAGTCCAAAAGGTTGCGCGAGTAGAATATCACAGAATACCGTCACACATGCTGGACTATGAAGAACTACTTTCCATTGGCATAATTGCCATTCAGGTTTTAATTAAAAACAAAACCCCTGAGCAGCTTGAAAGATACAATGCCGCATACATTGCAACCGCAGTTAGATGGGCAATCCGCAATGAATTGAGGATAAGATATAAATGGTACTCTTTAAAACACAAGCCGGAAGAAGAAGAATTTAGCGACGGTGATGATGAAGAAACCAGAAAGACAAAAGTCAGAGAGGCGATTTATGAAACGGTATTGTCAATAGACGGTCTTGCTGATGCGGCAAGCGATAATGACTCCCCGTTTGACTTTTTAAAAGATCCGCATGCTACTCCAGATGAAAGTGCGGAACTTTCCGAACTTGCAAGGATGATTAAAGAAGCCATTGCCAAATTACCTCCAAAAGAAAGAACTGTTGTTGAATACAGATTTTACAGAAACATGCAGGTAAAAGATATTGCAACGCAAGTTGGTCTTTCTCCTTCACGCGTGACGCGTATTGTTCAGGCTTCTTTGCATCAGATTAAAGAATACCTTAATAATAAAGAACAATACGGATACTAATTTGAAGGAATTATTTTAACCCTTTCATCATTAATTATATTCATTGGCTGCGGCAGTTTTTTAATATAACTGCATGTTAGTTTATTTTTGTCAAAATCAAATTTCTTTATTACAAAATCAGGATTATCGTTTGTCGGCAAATAATTATCCCCGCCCGTTGCAAAGAAATCATCCATAGCAACAGTGTATTTTCTTTCCGTACCAGGATTGTTAACATCTATCGGATGTTCAGCACCTGATTTGTCTATAAAGGTCATGGAAACAAGCTCACCTTTATCTGTCATAGTATATTTAAAGCCGGAAGGAATAATAATTCCTGGCTTGTGACCTGTTCTTGTGAAGGATTTGCCTCCTACTTTAATTGCATCAACCAAATCTTTTTCACTCAATTTGCCTATTAATATTTTATCTTCAAAAGGTGTTACATCGTTAACCAGTCTTGAATCAATATTTCCTACTCCGAAATGCCCGCGGATATTACCGGCATTTAAAACAGCGATATCCGTTCCAAGTTCATTGCGCATGGCATCAACTACAATATCTGCATCCGGATTATTTTCAATTAATCTTTCTTTAGGAGGTTCAACAGTCGAAGCAACAGTACCAACTATTTCAGGTTTGCCGATAATACTTTCAACCGCCGCGCGCGAAGAAAGAGTCCTGTTAAAAGCTCTTGTTTTAATAACATTGTTTTGAGCCTTAGTTATTACACCGTCATTTGAAAATTCAAGATTGAGAATTCCTACATGCTCGCCGTCTTTGCCGGCTTGCGTTATAATTACCGGTTCCCCTGATTTTGAATAAACCAGGTTTTCTCCGTGAGTAATGTTTTGTACAAGATCATGTGTATGCGCGCCAAGAATAACATCTATCCCCTCGGTTTCTGCAGCAAGTCGTTTATCATGCTTCAAGCCGCTGTGTGAAAGTACTATTATTTTATTTATTCCCTGGGACTTAAGATTATTTACTTCTTCCTGAACTTTCTTTATAGTCGTATTAAAATCGTCTATTTTTATGTCTTTTACTGAATCATTTAATTTAACACGTTCAGCCATATCAGAAGGTGCAACACCTATAATTCCGTATTTGTGCCCGTCTATTTCCTTAACTAATGATTTACCGATTTTCCCGTACATAGGACTTGAAGGATCAACAGTTGCATTCACTGCAAGTAGTTTATAGTTAGCCTTATCCATCAACACTGCAAGATTTTTCGGAACAACATCGAGTTCATGGTTTCCAAGTGCATTTGCGCTCACTCCAGCCCAGTTTAAGAAATTATTTGCAACCTGGTTTGAAATAAAGTTTGCCCCTAAGATAACATCGCCTGATGCAAGTTTAAGCTTATCCGTTCCCGGCATAGGTGTACTATCAAAAGTCTTTGCAACTGAACAAATTCTTTCCATATTAGTCATTTTGCCGTGAATATCATTCATATATAAAATACTGGTCTTAACAGGCTGAAGATTTAAATTATTTTTTGAAGGCGGCTCAATATTGGTTTCAACAGGCTTTTTCAAAACCTCAGATTTTGGTTTTATATTATTACGCGGAATATTAATGTTATACGATGTTGTACTGTTTATCATTAGCTTATCCTTATTTTATGCTGCTACCTTCATTGTATTAGTTTGTAAATTTTTTCCTTTTTTAATTTCGTTGTATGACTTAAGACCCTCAACCCAGTTTTCGACAAGTTTTACATCATTAGCAACAATTGCTTGCGGCAAAGCCGCATGGTGAATTTTAGGGAGAAGGTAATCTTCACTGTATTCAACAGGCCTTGAAAGATTATCATCGGTATCATTGCATATAAATGTCAGCTTACCGTTAGGATTTTTCTTATACCCGACAACAGTAATTTCATGACCGTTGATTATAATGTTATTACTATCTGTTTGTGTATAGCCCAAAATAACATTTTCACCTGAATCCAATGCTGTAGTTAAGTGGCGTTTCAATGTATTCAAGTCAGTTTCATATCCGACAAGACGAGCATTTTCGTCTACTGTCTGATAGGTTACGGAAATCTTGTTTTTATCTTCTACCACAGATTCTGCAAAAGTTTTTTCAAATTCAATAAGCCCCTTATCATTCTGGTTAAATTTACCTGCACGCTTGTCAGTTAAAGAATTATAACTCTGCTGTGAGCCAAGCTGCATAAATGTAGACTGCATAAGAACATCAACAGGAGAGCGTTCGCCTTCATCCTTGTTTGTAGTTTGAATTCTTGCACGTATAATTGCATCTTTATCCGGTTTAAATGTAAGTTTTGCTGTATTAAAATTATCCATTTTGTAAGGAACTTCAAACGCGTTTAAAAGCCAGACTGCATCCAGCGTATTATCTGCAAGTTTATCAAGATGAATTTCTTTTTCTACAGCCACATTCTCCGAGGTAAGCCCTTCTGCAAAACGTGCAAATTCTGCAGGAGATTTTTTAGCAAGGTTAAATTCAATACTTGCAGCAACACAAGTTCCGGAATGAGTAACATTCACTTCATTTTCCGAATTATGACGCATATTCTGATTGTTTTGGTCTAAGTTTTTTTCTGACATGTATGTATTAACAACAGAATTTTTATAACCTGCCGGGATATCACCAAACTGCTGGGTTATTGTATATGGATTTGCAAGAGCCACTATAACATCTTTTGCAAGTGAGGAAGCATTTAAACCATCTGCACGTTTTACGGAAACTATTTTATACAAATTATCCAGAACAGTAGATTTATCAGCAGAATCCGCATTTAAAAGTGTCCCGTTTTTAAGCAGAATATCAAGCTCTTTCTTTCCTTTTCTGTCTAAAACTTTTTGCAGAGTATTATACTTATTTTTTTCATCGTTTGAAATAAGGCGGGTTCTCAAATCAGAAGCACAAAAAGCCGGATTGAACGGCACAGAAGTCATTTTATTGTATACTTTAGATTTTGAAGGGTGTACTTCAGCATCGGATTTAACAGCAACAGAAGAAACCCGGCCGGAACGTCTGTCATTCTTTACTGCAGTTGTGTTATAATAATTGCTGTTAAAATATGAATTATATGAATACACCATTCTAACTCCACACTTGTATTTATATAAAAGAATAAAAATACTAAAAATTGCTAAAATAAAATAAAATTTGTAAAAAATGTTACAAATAAGAGGATAAATTTGGAAAAGATTAAAATAAAACCGCTGACTAAAGAACAGCTTATAATATCGGCAGACAGACTGACAAGGTTCAAAGACCCTGAAAGTAAATACACCAGAGTTTTCAAAGATATTATTTTATCAAATTTAATCACTCCGAAGTATAACAAAAAAGAACTTGACAAAATCAGTTACGCTGCTATGGGTACAATTGCAGAACGGATAATAAATATGTCACTGCAATCTTATTTTGATAAAACTGATGATGATTACTTAATCAATCAACGACTTTATGACTATGAAAAGAGCATTTTTAACATAGATAAAGAAACTGAAATCCTTTTAAAAAACAAAATAAATTACAGCAGCTTGATAAAACTTTTTGATGACAATGTACCGCAAAATTTAAAATGGCTGAAAACGCTGAAAAATTCTCCTAACCCGAATGAAGAAAGCCACGAAAATGGATACAAATTTCCGGTTACAAAACTTGTAATCTGCGAAGGGATTACTGAAGAAATTTTACTGCCGGAATTTGGCAGATTGCTAAACTATGACTTTGATAAAAACGGGATACAAGTGATTTCCGCCGGTGGAAAAAATCAGGTAGTAAAGACTTTTTACAAATTTGCACAAAACATAAAAATCCCGGTATTTGTGCTTCTCGACAGCGACGCCAGGGAGAATTACAATGAAATTGTACCGAAACTAAAAGAAAAAGATAAAATACATATACTTGCTCACGGCGAATTTGAAGATAATTTACCTGTAAAATTAATAGAAAAAACACTAAGGTATGCTACGGAAAACATTTCTTACCCGGCAGATTTCAGCACAATACCAGAATTTGGAAGGGTGCATTATCTTGAAGAGTTTTTTAAAAACAGAGGTTCTCACGAATTTAAAAAGGCAGAATTTGCGGCACTTGTCAAAAAAAATATAACCGGTATTGAAGATATATCAACTGAATTTCAAGTTATTATCGGTGAGCTTAAAGACCTTCAGCCGGTTGACATTATGTAAAAAATCATTAATTTATATGATAACAACAGTGTTAGTTTAGGTCTATAATAATTTTACCAAGATAAGGGTGGGATAGAATTATGTTTTCAGAAATGATACAACATTTATTGAACTCCGGAGGTAAAACTGCAGCGATGCAGCGATATGCAGCGCTTACAAATCAGGTGCGGAATTTACGGGAAAAATTAGAAGGCCCGGCCCAGCAGGCAAGTGTGAATCCTATGGACACAATATACCCTGCCAACAGAAAAGTAAGCAGTGAGTTTGAGAATATTTTAAAAACTTCAACTCAGGCTAATTTCGGCAATCTGCTTTTAAACCCGCAGTCAATGAGTGTTAATGCAAACATTCTAAAAAATACGAATATTCAAGGTATTGAAAGTGCAATTCGGGACATGAGCAGTATAAATTCACTTTCTGAGGCGGCTTCTGCTTCTCAAAATGCGCCGAGTGCTTCCAGAACCCAGCTTTTGACTATGATTGAAAAAATTTCCGATAAACACGGAGTTGACGATAAACTTGTTAAAGCATTAATAAGACAGGAATCAGGCTTTAATCCTAATGCAAAATCCAAAGCTGGTGCTATGGGGTTAATGCAATTGATGCCTCAAACAGCAAAACACCTTGGAGTTGCAGATCCATATAATCCGGTACAAAATGTCGAAGGCGGTGTAAGATACTTAAAATCAATGCTTAACAAATATAACGGCAACATCATTTTAGCACTGGCTGCTTATAACGCGGGCCCCGGTGCTGTTGATAAATATTCAGGTGTTCCGCCTTATAAAGAAACTCAAAATTATGTTAAGAATATTTTAGCAAATTATCTGTAACTAGCAAAAAACTTTTTTTTCATATTTTAATCTAAAAAAGTAAAGGAGATAATTATGAGAATTCAGGCAATTACAAACAGATATAATTATAATCTTTTTAACCCCGCATCCTGTAAAAACAATTATGCTTCCAAGCCAAGTTTTGGAATTCAAGGTAATATAGATGATAATTTTGAAAATAATGATGAATTCAATTATTCCTTTGATTATATGTACGAACCGAATGAACCATTTTCGCCGCAGCGTCAGGCTATCGAAAACACATACGGCAGAAAAATGGCTGAACTTGCCGATTTAGCTGAATCCGGATTTGTTACAAATGCAGAATACCAGGTTTGTATGCGCCAGATTAAAAAAGAAAGAAATCTTGCATTAAAAAGGCTAAACGAGAAATAATCCTCAGAAGTTTATGAAGTTTTTGCAATCCTTACTTGTTTTTGTTACAATGTAAAAGTGAAACAGTAACAGGAAGGGTAGTAATGAAATTCTCGTCATCATTTAAAGTAGGGCTTTTAACACTTTTATCACTTATACTTTTAATAGGTGTTGTTTTAAAAGTTAAAGGACGTGCATTTTCATCTGCTCCGCGTGTTGAAATTCAATTCAAAGACGTAAATGGCATGCGTCCGGGTGCCGGTGTTCAAATGATGGGGCTGAAAGTAGGGCAGGTAGAAGAAATTACCCCTAAAATTAATGGTAATGACAGCTATGTTAATGTTAAGTTTGTTATTACAGACCCTAATGTGTCAATTCCAAAAGCATCAACATTTTCAATCCAGCAATCAGGACTTATCGGTGAGTTATTTTTAGAAATTACTCCGCCAAAAACCAGAACAATTTATATACCTATGATTTCCAAAGATGTTTTATACAAAGATGATCCAGTTCAAATGAAATTGAGCGACCAATACTATGATGTTGGAGTTATAAAAGATATTCAGGCAATTGCGCGGGATGCACTGCCTTATTCTTTTAAGGATAAAATTAAAACCAAATATGCCTATAAAGTTGATTATATAATTAACCTTCCGGGGCTGATTATGCCGGAATTTTTAAAGGGTGAAGCTGTAAGCTATAAAAACGGCGATAAAAAATTAAGAATTTCTTCAATAGACAACGTTGTGCTTCCATATCCGAAACAAACTTCCCCTTATACAATTATAGAACCGATGAGAATTGCTGATTTTCTTGACTGGCAGTATAAAGCCGCTGAAAGCTTAACCGAAACTAATATGAAAATAAATACTCTGCTTTCAGACAAAACCATTGCTGAGCTACAAATGACAGTAAATAATATAGACGAAATAACAAAGAAAGCCTCAGTTACGGTTGATAAAGTAAATCAGCTTATAGACGATTCCAGAGATGATATTAAGGAACTTATTGAACTTGCAAATCACTCTGCGGCTGACTTTAATGCTCTTGCAGGGAACATTAACAACATAGTCGGAGATCCGGTATTTAAAAAGAATATAATATCTGCTACAATGTCTGTCGATCAGATGGCTCATAATTTAAATAAGATTATGGGGAATGAAGAGGAAGCTCAAAAAATGGCAGAGGATATCAGGACAATTACAAACAATTTGTCTGAAATTTCTACTTCTGTAAACAAAATGACAAAAGATGAGCAGCTTAAAAAAGACTTGCAATATACTCTTGCAAGTACCAATAAAGCTTTAGATAATGTAAATACAACATTAACATCGCTTAATAAGATGACGCCGGAAAATAAAACAGAGCTTGATGCTATTTTGGAAGATACAAAGGCCACAACCTGCAATTTGAGAAAATTCTCTGAAAAATTAAATAAACGCTTCCTGATATTCAGGCTGCTGTTCTAGCGAGGCAGGTGAAATTTGAATATAAAAACAGAAATTACAAAATTACACTACAACAAAAATGCTTCCGGAATTTTATTTAGTGTACTAAAGTTTGCCTCCTTATTTTACGGTATAGGAAGCAGTTTTAAGAATTTTCTTTATGACAAAGATATCTTAAAATCTACAAAAGTAAATGCCAGAGTAATATCTGTCGGAAATCTCACAACCGGAGGGGTGGGGAAAACACCGGTTGTAGCAGAAATTGCAAAATACCTTATTAATAAAGGCGACAAAGTTGCAATTATTTCCAGAGGATACGGCGGCAGACTTTCAAACAAAAATATAAATGTCATATCAGACGGGAATAAAATTTATCACAATGCAAAGCTTGCCGGTGATGAGCCGTTCTGGCTTGCTCAAAATACAAAAGCCATTGTTATTACTTCAAAAAACCGAACAAAAGCAGCTGAGTTTGCGATAAGTGAATTCAGTGTAAAAAGCATTATTCTTGATGACGGCTTCCAGCACAGAAAATTATACAGGGATATGGATATAGTGCTTGCCGACAGCGAAAAAATGTTCGGGAATGAAAATCTTTTGCCTGCAGGCCCGCTCAGAGAAGACCCTAAAGCGCTTTCTCGTGCAAATAGACTTGTAATAGTGAGCAAAAATACAAACCATCAAAAAGCTGAAAAATTAGTCCGGATAATGTCTAAGAAAATAAAAATTAAAACCGTTTTATGCAAAACCGAACCGGATTTTGTCTACAACATAAAAACTAACGAATTACTTCAAGAAGGAGCTGATATTACTGCTCTATCTGCAATAGGACAGCCGGAACAATTTTATAAATTTTTAGATAAATATAACATTACCCAAGAAATAACGTTTGATGATCATCATCAATATTTACCGGAAGACATAAAAGATATAAAAAATGCAGTTGTAACAACAGAAAAAGATGCCGTAAAATTACGGGAGTTTAATTTTGATAATATATATGCACTAAAACTTAAAACAAACATAGACATAGAAGACTTGTTAAATTAAGTTTCAAATTTACTCATATGAACACTTTCATCCAGCTGAGAACACAAAAGACCGGTAATGTTTTTTATGGTCTTCTTAAAATCCGCACGCCCGAGATTGACAAAATTTTCAGAGTCTTTAGCATACAAGATATAATCTCCGGCGCGTTTTAGCAGGATTTTGCTGCCTATATGAATATTTCCCATATGATTTTTTTGTTCCTTAGGGTACGCTAACCCCAAAGGGACAACAGTAACCGAGTCTTTCGAATCTAAAATATTCTTAATCATTCTTGCAACACCCGGTTGAAATTTTTCCTCCAGCGTCATGTTTTTATACACCGAATTATTTCCTTCCGGAAATATAAAGAGGTTGCATTTGTTATGAATAAATTTGAGAATTAAGGATTTAACAGGGACAACATTCTTATCTCCACGCCTATCTGTCATAGAAGCATCAACCGGGATCAGCCCCATTTTTCTGTATATGCTCTGAAATTTTGAACCGGCAAGTTTCAGAAAATTTTTGCTTACAAGTATATTAGGGCGCGGGCAGTCATTTTGTCTTCCAAAGGCAGTGT
>CALUUU010000073.1 GCA_944324035.1 Candidatus Gastranaerophilales bacterium | reverse complement strand
GCCGCGTCTCGGAATCGAACCAAGGACACAGGGATTTTCAGTCCCTTGCTCTACCAACTGAGCTAACGCGGCATATTCTTATTTAATTATCAATGGAGTTGGTAGAGCAAGCTCTACATTTTTGAACTCCGTTCCGTTCCACTCCACTGGGGAGCTTACGCGGCATATTTTTACTATGTAAAAATTATATTTAGTTATCAGTTAAAACAAATGGCAATAAAATCTTCTTTGGGATAAATGGAGTCGAATATTCAATTGCCACGTTTTTAATAATACCTGCTGAATATTTAAAGTCAAGAACTTTAAAAAAAAACTATTGAGGTGCCAGATATAGAGTTACGTTACGCCCCTCCAGCATTGGTTTTTTCTCAACAACAAGAGGCTCATTTTTTAAATCTTCAATAAACCTGTTTGCAAGATCAAATGCAAGAGTAGCATGCTGCATTTCGCGTCCTCTTAACATTACAACAACTTTTACCTTATTTCCCTGTGCAATAAATTTTTGAATACTTTTTATTCTAACCATGTAGTCATGGGTATCAATTTTATATCTTATTTTTATTTCTTTAACGTCAACAGTATGCTGTTTCTTCTTTGCTTCTTTAGCCTTTTTTTCCTGCTCGTATTTATATTTGCCGTAATTTAAAATTTTTGCAACCGGCGGGGCTTGATTCGGGCTTATAACAACCAAATCAAGATCTTCATCATAAGCCATTTTCAGTGCTTTTGAAGTTTCTATAATACCGAAATTCTCACCGTCTTTACCTATCAGGCGGACTTCTTTGGCTCTGATACGCTCGTTCATCAATACTTTATCTTTGTTATCCCTGTTAATTCTGGTCTCGTTAGCTATTGTTTTATCTCCTATAGTTTAGTTTCACACTATTTTATACTAGCACAACAAGAGATTTTTTAAATACTTATTAAAGATATTTTTGTAACAAAATGTTAAAATTAATTTTAAGCAGTAAAATCAACACTTATAAGTATTTCTTAAATATATACGTAAGATATCATTAAAGTTTTATTCAAATAATCCGATATATAAAATGTTAGACGGATAAAATTAAATAGGAGTAGTATTTATGGCAACAATTACCCCAGAAAATGAAACTGCAGCAATGAGTATTTTATGTGCACTTGAACATGAAAATATCATGCTTCAAAAAGAATGTGCTTTAATCGAAAAACCACTTGAACAAATGTTTGATGATTTTTTGGTCTTTATTTCAAAAGCTGATTTTGAGTAAAACATTCTGACTAACAAAAAATCCCCATAACTAAATGGGGATTTTTTCTATATACATCATATACACTATATTATACCGCTAAAACTATATAATCAGTTGATGTAAATTTAAGCGGATTTTACAATAATAATAATGTGCCGGTTGGCGTTATATTTTTATTTTACAGGTGGTTATTATTCATGAATTTGCACGAACAATGTCTATTAAGATACCTAAAAAATCCCGATGAACTGTCATATTCAACTGAAATACTTAAGTTAAACAATTTTATACTTGAAAAGCGTTTTCTTGTGAAAAATTTTGTTGCCAAAACTCCCCGAATCCATTATACTGATAATGTAGATTTGGGTTAGGTTTATGCTTAAAAAGATTTTATATACTGTTTGGTTATTTTTATTTATTCTGACTGTTTTTGTCAGTGTCAAAAACACGAATTTTAATACATTTATCTCAATGATTGAGAACAGAACGTTTGATCTGCGTCAAAACGTTATGATTAAGGAAAGGACAAAAACTGTCAGTGACAAAATAGTTATCGTTGCAATTGATGACGCAACTTATGAATATATTCTCGACAAATACGGGGAATGGCCTCTTCCTCGGGATGTTTATGCAAGACTGGTTGATTATATTCAAAAACAGAACCCGCAAAGTATTGCATTTGATCTTATGTTTGTAAAGTCAATGAGAAGCAATCCGAATGCTGACAAAATGCTTGTAAACATGATGCAAAAATACGATAATGTTTTTGTGTCAATGAATCTTGATGAGCAATCCCCGGACTTACGTGTGCCGCCGAAGCTGCCGGAACGCATAAGTATAAATCTTAAAAATAAGTCTAACCGTGTAAATTTTGATGCTCAAACGTACACTAACTGCCGAACAATTATTGACGGAATATTAAATAATTCTTCAAATATAGGAATGATAAATGTTACCCGCGCTGACGACGGAATATTAAGAAAAATGCCGGTACTCGTTAAATATCAGGATAAATACTATCCTCAGCTGGGTCTTAAAGTTGGGATTGACTACTTAAACTTAAATACAAATAAACTTGAAATTGATACCTCCTCAAATCTGATACTCGGTGACAGAAAAATATATCTTGATGAAGACGGAAGTGCAATTTTAAACTGGTACGGCCCGCAGGAAACTTATGAGTACATACCAATGTATAAACTAATACAGGTTATAAAAGGTAAACACCCGGTTCAGGGGTTTGACTTTAAAGACAAAATTGTTTATTTTGGCACTACTGCCTCAAGTCTGTTTGATATCAAGACTGTACCTTCTTCAAAAATATATCCGGGAGTGGAAGTTCAGGCTACATACGTAAATAATATTATTGATAATAACTTTATTCGCAGACTTGATAAATCCTATACGGTATTTTTCGGGGTTCTGCTTGCAATTATTACAATTTGCATAGTTATGAATGAAGGTTCGGCGTTTGTGGGCTCGCTTGCGGCTTTTTCAGTATACCTTCTTTATGTATTTGCAGCATACTATGCTATGAAATTTTTTAACTTGTGGATTGATATAATATATCCTCTGCTGCTTGCCATTGTAACATTTATATCCGCATACATTGTTAAATATCTCATAAAATCTCGAGACTTTGAGCAGCAATATGTGCTAGCAACAACTGACGGTCTTACAGATTTATATAACCACAGGTATTTTCAGGAACAGATGCGTATGATGATAGAAGCATCGAAACGTTACAATAGCTCTTTTTCATTAATTATTCTTGATATAGACTTTTTTAAGAAATTTAATGATACATTCGGTCATCAGGCAGGGGATGCTGTTTTAAGACAGGTTGCGCAGACACTGAAAAAAAATATTCGTTCTACTGATATTGCCTGCCGTTACGGCGGGGAAGAAATGAGCATAATTTTACCAAACACGGATCACGAGATAGCTATATTCACTGCAAACAAAATTTGTGCAAGGGTATCTTCAAAACAGTTTAAACTTCCTAACGGCAGAGATACCTCTGTTACAATAAGTCTTGGGGTTTCAACTTTTCCTGTTGACGGCTCAACATCTGAAGAATTGATTGAAGCCGCAGATAAACGACTTTATCACGCAAAAAATAACGGAAGAAATCAGGTTGGTGTTTAAAATTTGTAAATTGTTACAAAAATTTACAAATTTTATAAGTAATTATTAGGATTTTTTGTTAAGTTATATTACAACTTCCTGTCATGTAAGCAATTTTAGAGTATATATATCGTTTATATATTTAAGAGTAATTAACACGAAGGATACTATATGGGTTTCTTAACCTCGACATTTATGAAATCATATGCTATCAGGATGAAACTTCAGGCGGACAGGCGCCTGATGAGCATCAACCTGGAAGCAGGTCGTGTTCAAAGACAGATGAGAAACCTTCAAAGCAGAATAAAAACTCAGCAGCGCTATGAAAATATGCGTCTACAGTATACATTACAAGGTAATTTGGCACCTCTTCAACAGCAATTGTCTCAATATCAGGCAACAGGTGATACTGCAAATATGAATAGTGTATTCAGTGCTATACAAAGTGCTCAAATGGACTATTCAATGCAAAAACAATATTCTGAAAGCTACTGGGATGCATATATGGAACAGCATATTGAACCACTCAAAGATGAAGAAGAAAGACTACAGCAAGAAAAACTTATGGCAGAACAAGAACAAGAATTCTGGAAGGCAACAGTAGAGACATACACGCAAAAGAACAAAGATGATATCAAATCAGTTGTTCCTGACGCAGGATAATAACGTATAAAATTTAGATATAACAATCTTAATAAAACTTAATAAATAACTAAATTCAGGCAATTATCTATAAAATATATTCTTAATATATATAGAGAAAAAGTATAAGGGCAAACTATGGTTCCAAGATGCATATTCATGCAGCCGGATGCAATACGAAACAGAGGCAGCAGAAGTACAACAATTATACAGAATAATTTTTACGGCGACGCGAAACCGAAGAACATATGGGGCTTTGCGCCTCACAGAGTTGCGATGAGGCCGGCGTATTATCAACCGCCTATGATGTGCGGCGGATTTTTCTCATGGGTGCCGCCATATGTGCAAAACGCTGTCACCAGATATGCAGGTTTTAGTTTAATAAATACACTCTTTAATCTTGGTAAGAATAATGTTACCCAACCACAGCTCCCGCTTCTGGCAGCGAATAATACTACTGTTCAGCCTCAAAACAACGAGGGTGTACACGCAACAAACGAAGAACTTAATGAGGTAAATACAAGATATAACGCCTAATAACCTTGCGGGATAATTTTTGCTTCGACTTCTTTTGTTACGTTTGTGCTGTTATTTAAGCTTTTGGCAAGTTCAGCCGCGGTGTTTGCGGTATAAAACTTTCCGCCTGTTACAAGCGACGTGCACTGTAATTGCGCAAGATCATCCTCATCATTTATATTGAATGCTATAACATCAATTTTTATATCTTTTCTTATCTTGATGAGCTCCATTACATACTTACACGGGCTTTCATCACAATTTTCACCGCCGTCTGTCAGAAGGATTATGTGCTTTTTACCCGGATATCCCATAAAATCATATTTAACAGCTTGCTTCAAAGAATAAGTAATAGGAGTCATTCCTCTCGGATGAGTTTGGGATAATGCACCTTCGATTTCGGCAGCGTTAGACGTTGCAACCGGCACAAGAAGCGAAGAGGCTTTGCAGGCATCATACGGAGTAAAACCCATTTTATGTCCGTAAACCCTTAATCCAACAAAACTGTGCGGGTTCAATTTTGGCAAAAGCTCACGCATAGTATCAAGCATCATATCAACCTTACTGGTTCCATCAAGAAACTCTGACATTGAATTTGAAAAATCCAAAATAAATAATGTTCGCTCCCCTTCCTGCGGCATCGCATTATAAGTATTTGGCCTGTGTACTGAATAATTCTCTGCAAAAACAGGCAATATAATGAGCATAACAATAAATAATGCAAAATTTTTCATATGAGCATTATAATGAACAGCGACAAATGAAACATTAGACAGGCGGCTAATATATATTAATTGTTCCATCTAACAGTGCATAACCGCCGTATGGAAGAGTTTGTTTTTCGCATGAGTGCGTAAATTTAAAGCCGCCGTATGAAGGAACATTTAAAATATTAGAGGTTTCTGCAAGGAGCGTTTCAAGCCAAGCTTCATCATCAACGCCCGTAAACTCTCCAAAGGCTATTCCTTTAACATTTTCACGGAACTTTTTAATATTTACAAGCTGATTCAGCATTTTATCAAGTTTATAAACAGGTTCATTAACGTCTTCCGCAAAAAATATAAAATCCTGATCAGGAATAAAGTCAATTCCGCAAAGCGACACAAGAGTTGACAGATTTCCGCCCCACATAATACCTTCAGCTTTTCCTGGAAGGTATGTTACATCAGACATATAAAAATCCTTTTCGCCGCAGAGAACCTTAAAAAAAGAGGCTTCTGTAACTTCATTTATAGTTTCACCGGCAAAATCACTCACTGCCATCGGGGAAGAATATGTTATCAGATTTGCATACTTTAAAAACAAAGCTGAAAGCAGCGTTATATCAGAATAACCGCAGAAAATCTTCGGATTATTTTTTATAAGTTCAAAGTCAATAAATTTTATAAGTCTTATTGCACCATAGCCGCCGCGTGCACAGACTATTGCTTTAACTTCATCATCAAGAAAAGCTTTGTGTAAATCTTCGGCTCTCGCTTCATCAGAACCCGCAAGATATCTGTCTGAGTCGAAAAGATGCTCGCCAAGTTTAACCCTATACCCATTTCTTTCGAAATACTGCTTTGCCCTTGAAACCGGCTCAAATTCCACAGGACCCGATGGAGCTATAATTGCAATTGTATCGCCGTTTTTGAGCGGATTTGGTTTAATTAAATTCATAAAATTACCTTTTTAATTCTCTTCTGGTATAATAATACTATGACTAACGAAAAATATATACCTTTATACCGCAAATATCGTCCGCAAAGACTAGAAGAAATTGTAGGGCAAGAGCATATTAAAAAGGCGCTTACCAACGCAATTTCAATGAACAAGATTTCTCACGCATATCTTTTCACCGGCCCGCGCGGAACTGGTAAAACTTCAACTGCAAGAATTTTTGCAAAATCTCTTAACTGCAAAGAGGGCCCGACAATTCATCCTTGCGGAGTCTGCGAAAATTGTATTGATATTACAAATTCAGTTCCGATGGATGTAATAGAAATAGATGCTGCCAGCAACAGAAAAGTTGAAGATGCCCAAAACATTTTGGAAAAAGTTATGTATGCACCTGTAAACAGCAGGTATAAGATATATATTATTGACGAAGTTCACATGCTTTCAAACACTGCATTTAACGCACTTTTGAAAACACTTGAAGAACCGCCAAAAAACGTTATATTTATTTTGGCTACAACCGAGGTTCATAAAGTTCTCGATACTATAAAAAGCCGCTGCCAGCGATTTGATTTCAGGCGTATTACTACGAGCGATATTGTAAAGCATCTTAGATATATTTCAGATAAAGAAGGGATTAATATAACAGATGATGCACTATTTACAATTGCCAAAAATTCCGCAGGCGGTATGCGCGACAGTATCGCGCTTCTTGATCAATTGAGTATTCTTGACGGAGAAGAGGCAATTTCTACTGATGATATTAATAATCTTCTGGGTCGAATTTCATTTGATAGGTTAAAAACACTTTCTGATGCAGTAATAAATTCAAGACCGCAAGATGCAATAGAAATCCTGGAAAATATATACAATTCCGGGAATGAACCGACTCAAATATTAACGAATTTGCTTGATTATTTCAAAAATCTGTTGATTGTTAAAAACTGCAAGCAGGAAATTATTTTCGAACTAACACAATTAAATGAAGCACAAATCGCAGAATTACAGAAACAGACAGCAGCACTTGAAACACATCAAATTACTTTTTTGATAGAAAAAACGTCAAATTATATTAAAGAGGTAAAAACTACAAACAATCCGCGTTTATGGCTTGAGGTTGGCATAATTGATCTTGCTAATCTGGCTGAAAACACTAAATTAGTCGAATTGCAAAACAGAATTACAAGACTGGAAGGCGGCACATCAGCTTCTTCGCCTGTTCAATACAAAACTCCGCCGGCACCGGTTTCAACAATACACAAAATTAAAGAACAATTGGAAGAGCAGCTTGCAAAAACAGCTCCTCAAACAGCCGCTCAGGCAGTGTCAGAACCGCCTAAAGAACAGCCGGAGATTAAACAGGAAGTCAAGCAGGAACCAGTAAAACAAGATGAAGATTTTTCTCCAATGCCTGTATCAAAGCCGTCTGAGGGTGGCGACATATCGTCACTTTGGGCTCAGCTTTTGGCAAATGTGCAGTCAGCTCCTACAAGAGCATTATTAAAGCAGTGGGCAAATCCGATTAAACTTGAACCTGATGAGGTTATATTGACGATAAAAAATGAATTATTACTAAATCAGTTTATCTCAGGCAATAAAAAGAAAATTCTTACAGATGCTGTTGATACACTGTTTAGCCAAACTAATTCAAACATTGTCGTAAGATTACCGCAGGCAGGTGATGAATTAGTAAAACCGACTTCAACACCTACTCCAAAGCCCAGGCATATAGAGCCGCAACCGCAAGAACCTCAGCCTGATGAAGAAGAAATAAAAGAGGCAAAAGAAGAAGTAAATAAACCTGCTCAGCAGGCTCACAAACATTCAAATGCCGCAAGCAATTCTGACCAGGTTAATATGATTATTGATTTATTTGACGGTAAAATTATTAACTGATTATTTAGGAAGATTCTTAAAGAAATCCTTGTCAGTTAAGGCTTTATAAGTGCAGCCCACAACATTCATGGCTTCACTGGAAGATAGTGAGCAATATCTATCGTTTGCGGAATAGTAGGTGGTACCTTTTGCTCCCATAGGGCGCAGAATACCGTCAGTACCCAATTCAAACATAAATAAGTCCTGCCCTAACATGTTAGGACGTTTTCCGGCGCCGTTTACATCTACTGAAATATAAATCTGATTTCCATAGCCGCCCCCAGCATTTTCAATCAAAATTAACATCCCGTCTACAGCAATTGCCTGACCGTCATCAAAATATGTTAAAGTAATATAATTTGTGTTTGTAAAATTTCTGTATACATTAGAATTATTTACTGTTGCATTTTGTCCTTGGTTTGCATAATTTTTAATACATGCTTTATCAACATCTTCTGTATTAGATCCGGATCCATAACCACAATCCTTTGCGGTTTTGAAATATGGCATGATTATTGATTTTAACTCTTGCAGCCCTACATTAACAGGCAATATACGGTCGCCATGCTCTGCTTGATACATATCAAAGGCCTGCGTCAAGACAGAAGCTCCCTTTTTCAACCCTGTTTCTAACTCTTTGTTGCGGGTTGTATTTATAACTGCCGGCAAAGTCATTGCCGCAACAACACCAATTATACCAAGAGTTATAAGTACTTCCGCAAGCGTAAACGCTGCTTTTTGTCTTTTCTCGTCATACTGAGGGCAGAGCCCGAAGTATCTCTTTTCAATAAGGCATCTGCCGTAATGGTTAATGGGCGTAAACCCTTGCAATACCTTAGATAGAACTACCCCCCTCCCGGTATTCCCGCACTATTCTTGACTTTTGCATACTTTTATCCTCCTTTTTTTCTAGTATAAACTATTTCAAAGAATTTTGCAAGAGCAAGAAAACTTTGCACACATAAAATGTGCCCGCAAATTACAAAAACTTATTAAGCATTTATGCAGCCATAAATTTATTAAGAAATTCTTTATTTTTATCTGCCATAAACGAATTTTTATCATCAGAAGGCTGTTCTGATTCTACAGCCGCAGTATTTTGAGTTGTTGTTCCTTTATTTCCCTTTGCTTTTGCTTCTGCTTCCATACGCTTAATTTCAGCAGCCATTTCTGCTTTTACCTGTTCAACTGTTTTGCCTTCAGCCTTTGCAACTTTTGCAATACGCTTTTCTTCATTAGCTTTTGACATCTTATCATTAATCTTAGGCAGATAGTAGCCGAGGAATATACCTGAATATGCATATCCTACAAGCTGTGCAATATTCAGAACACTAAGCTTACCGTTCAAAGATTTGCGGACATCTTGCGGCAGAGCTTTAGCTGCCTCAAGTAGTTTTCCGTAAGAAAGTGCTTTTCCGTCTTTTACAACATCAATACCATTATTTTTCAATGTTTCAAGAATAACTTCATCTCTTGACTTGACAGAAGAATTCTTCATCCAGCTTATAAAGCCTTTACCGGAATTCTTTGTTAGATTAATCAAATCTTTATTAAGAAGCCTTGTTACGCCTTTTGTTACAAGAGCACCTAGTATTAACAGATTTAAAAATCCTGGTGAATCTTTAGCTGTTGATTCTCTAAGTGCATTTTCGTCTCTTCCGCACATTAATCTTGA
This sequence comes from Candidatus Gastranaerophilales bacterium, assembly GCA_944324035.1. Taxonomy (GTDB): domain Bacteria; phylum Cyanobacteriota; class Vampirovibrionia; order Gastranaerophilales; family Gastranaerophilaceae; genus UBA1221. The sequence continues at coordinate 259 of CALUUU010000073.1, read as the reverse complement.
CATAATTGTCATACCATAGACAAATTTCAACTGATTAATTGTCGGCATCATACCCTTAAATTGAATTTTTGCAAGGAAACGGTTACCGAATGCTTTCAGCCTTTCTGATTTTGTAAGTATTTTACTTGCTTCTTTAATCGCAGATTTTTTATCGCCAATCATAATAGTTGATATTGCACCTGCACCAAATAATGCAGCCATTGCAGTCTTAAGTGACAAAAATTTCTTAGATTTGTCTTTCTTACGGCCCAGAACTTAA
>CALUUU010000072.1 GCA_944324035.1 Candidatus Gastranaerophilales bacterium | reverse complement strand
GTCGCATGATGTTTGTGTCATTGCTTCAAATATATCTATGCAAAAAGTTCTATCTTTAGATAATTCGGGGAGTTTTTTATTGCAAAACGAAAGCCGGCTTTATGCCGGGTTTTGGTTTGCTTATTAAGTCTTATGTTTGAGAACCAACCAGCCCGAAGGGCTCTTGGTGAAGAGTCCAGCGCAAGCGAGCAGAGTGCGGAGGATTTTTCTTTGGAAGAAACAAAGTTTCTGAAAAGAAAATCCGTAGGCACGTTTAATGCGAGCGAGCAAGACAACCTGGGGAGTTTTTATTGTCAAAATTAGACAAGGCTTGTCCTGCTTTAGATTTGACAAAAGTTTTTAAAGTTGGACGAGAACCACAAGGCGAAAGCCTTGTATGGTTCGAGCGCGAGGCGGCAGAGGGCGAAGGTTTGCATGCAAAATGTCTTTGACATTGCTGCAGGCAACCGTAGACCCGTTTAACGCCGCCGAGCAAGACAGTCCAACCTGGGGAGTTTTTTATTGTCTAAATTAAAGCAGGGCTTGTCCTGCTTTAGCTTGGGCAAAAATTTTCAAAGTTGGACGAGAACCACAAGGCGAAATAAATTAATTATTTGCCAACAGATTTTTTATAATGCATTGTTTACTTACGTTATCCTTCATAAAAGGAAATGCTTTTTTGAATAACTCGTTCAAATCATTTTCATTCAAATTTAAAGTATACTCAAATTTATTTCTTGATTTTGCAATTTGAGCAGCCGTTGTAAACATATTCAATAATTCTAAAGCATCTTTGTCAGTCATTAACTTTTATTTCATCCTTTGCAATTTTGTATATGTTATAAAATAATTCTTGTTTCTCTTTATTAATTATATCATATGTGTCTTTTGTTCCAAAAGACACAACTACAGGTGCATAATCATAGCCATTATAGAACAATGTCCAATCATCTGCTTGAAAACGATATTCATCCCAAAATTTAACTATGCTTTTGTAATACCTGCGAATAATATCTTCTTCCGGAACATCATGTCCGCCATTTTTAACACGGGTTTTTACTCTTTTAATACATGTAGTACAGCTTTGTAAGAAAGAATAGACTAAAATAATTTTGTAATTTTGACTTTTAGCCTTATCTATTATTTTTGTGATATTATTACCAGAAAGAGTTGATTCTACAGCGAATGACAGGTCATCTTTAAAAAATTGTGCTAAGCGTTTAAAATATTCTTTGCCAGCAGATATAGGAACATTATTAATTGCATTTGGAGCAATTTCTTTAGCTATTTCATCTGCATTAAGAAATACCAAATTCTTTTCTTTCAAAAGAACTTCCGCAAGAGTACTTTTACCACAGCCATTTGCACCTGCTATTATATATAATACTTTATCTTTATAATGCATAATATGATTTTATCATGGAATAAATCTTCAGGTTATTAATATTAATAATTTTTTCATACAGTATTTTGGTAAAAAGTTCCAATGTCGTACAGTCAGCAGAGTTTTTTATTGCAAAACGAAAGCCGGCTTTATGCCGGGTTTTTGTTGACTTATTAAGTCTTATGTTTGAGAACCAACCAGCCCGAAGGGCTCTTTGTGAAGAGTCCAGCGCAAGCGAGCAGAGTGCGGAGGATTTTTCTTTGGAAGAAACAAAGTTTCTGAAAAGAAAATCCGTAGGCACATTTAATGCGAGCGCAGCAAGACAACCAGGGGAGTTTTTTCGTTCATTAGGGTTTAAATCACTTTCAAGCCCTTTTTTAGTGCCGTTTCCCAGAGTTCGATTGTTTGCGTTTTTCAGAATGAATGAGCTTATGCTTTCTGCATCGCTCCCGCTGTTCAAAATCTTTTGTTTTATCAGAGCTTATAAGTCTGTCTTAATTTATTTACAATTCCCATTTCCTAGATGTATGTAGCACTCTCAAGATGTAAATAACATCTTCTCTCACCTGATAAGGAACAATATAAGGATATTTTGAAATTACAAGTTCTCTTGTTCGTAATACTCTTCCTGCTCTGCCGGCACTTGGATTTGCGGCTATAACAGTTTCTATTTTTTCAATAATATGTGCAACTACTGCTTTTGCGGCTTCTTTATTGTTTTCACAAATGTATTTTTGTATTGATTTTAAGTCTTTTAAAGATGAAACTGAAAATTTAATTTTATATACCACTATTTAATGCCCCAATCCTTTTTCACATCATCTATTGAAACATAGTTGTTTTCATCAATATCTTTTATTCCTTGCTGAATTGCACTAATCTGCCAGGCTTCCATATCAAGGTATTTTTCAATAGCGTCTATAGCCAAGTATGCTTTAGTCCTGCCGGTAGCCTTTGCGAGTTCTTCAAGACGGCATTTAGTATCTTTTGGTAATCTTAGTGAAAATTGTTCAGAAGTCATATTATTTCCTTTGTATTACATTATACTACATTGTAACACATTGAACTACAAATTTCAAGACATTATTAACTATTATGAAACCACTTATATTTACTACTTATATTCCTATTCAATAAAAATACGTCCTGGGTTTTTATTTTCCGGATTAAAACAATTTCAAATTTTGGTCTGCATTAAGGAAACTCTTTTGGTTCCCGTGTTGAATAATATCTGTTGCATTTATTTCCCCAAGTAAGATGGGAGAATTTGGATTATGGAGTTTAAAATTTTCAAGAGCCTTTTGAGGCGTTGCATTTGCATAACAATATTTGCAGCCGTTCGGACAAGTATCATACCAGCCGATATCTCTCGTTTCTATGCAATTACAATTTTTTCTCATTCCTTTATGTTTAAGTTTTTTAAATTTAACACCATTTGCTTTGCCTAAAATATCAAGAGTCATGCATCCGGAAGGATGAATCCTAAATCTTTCGTAGTCGCCGTTAGTCGCGCAGGTTTGAATGTGAATATTATATTTTTGAGCAATTTCTCCTAAGCCGCGTGCAATAGTCAATTTGTCATTTTCGGATATTGCCTTTAACTCGGGCATATTGACAGATAGTTTTTTATACATTTCTACAAAACTGAATATACACCGGTCAATGTGTCCGGATAATTCTTTTGAAATACTTTCAAAGGTTTTAAGATGATAATCTATGGTATATTTACCAGTTAAAAGGACAGGATCATACCTCCAGGCAATTCTGTTTTTACCAGTAATACTTTCTAATTTTAAAAGCGTTTCAATACTTTTATCTATATCTGGTACATTTGGCTCAATATCTTTACCATATGCGGTAATTGTATAGTGGAAATATGTATTAAATTTATCTGTTATTTCTTTTAAATCTTCTAGGATAGGTTCATAGTTTTTAGAGCAGAAAACAACACAATCTACTTTGTCAGGAGTTAATTCATATCGGGTAACTTTATTAGGATAAAAAGGATTTCTTGAATAAACAAATCCCTCTCTAAATCTGTTTAAAAGCCATTTACTGTAATATTGAACTGTATCTGTTCTCCCGCCTGTATTTATTATCATAGCTGTATCCTGTTATAAGTATTATAATAATATGTCTGATTGTTATCAAGAAGGTATAGACTGCGGTCACAATTTACAAAAATAGAAAAATTTCTGCTGGATAAATATTTTACTATTTTTCGTAACATTTTGTTTAGATTTTTTTATAGAACAAATAAAACTTTTTATTTTTTCGTTATTGTTAATATAAAGAAATTTATGTTTTCAAAGAATAAGGGGGAAAAATGAAGAAGAAGATTTTGTCACTTTTTATTGCACTGATAATGTTTTTAGGGCAAGGTTTAAGTGTCTGTATTGCAGCACCGCGTCATCACCGCAGTGACAGACCAGCACAGCACAGATGGTTTAACTTCTGGCACCGCGATAAAGATAAGCCGGCTGCAAAACGCAAAGCTCATCCGCCTAAAAAACATAAAATTAAGAAAAAAGAGTCAAACCATAGGTGGTTCAAGTGGCGTAAAAATGAGAATATTCAGAAGAAGCACCAGAGCAAAAAAAATATCAAAAAGCACGAAAAAAAGAAAAAATTCGTATTTAAAAAACATAAAAAACAGCAGAAAAATTTTCAGAAAAATAAACGGAAAAGCTTTAGACATCAAAATAACAACAGGCATCACAGATTTAAAAGAAAATAAAAATAAAACCGCACCTGATTTCAGGTGCGGTTTTAAAAGAAACAACTTTCGCTATTACAGGCTAAAGAAACCTTGCCGCCTCATTGGAATACCTGCGGGTGGTTAAATTAAAATAAAGAGCTAACTTATTTTAATTTTTGTATCCTGTTATATATTTTTTAAAAGTCTTAAAAAAGTCTTTAATTTCTTTTGGGGTATTATATTCTTTTATAATATCTTTGCCGTTTTTGCCAACCAGTATTCTTTTGGATTCATGAGCCGTTGAATCAGGAAGAATACAAATATAGCTTATGCCGTTTTGAAATCCGGTAGATTTTATCGTACGCTGTTTAACTTTATCTTTTATTATGAATAATCCATTATTATCTATTTCAATTTTTGCACCGCTGATATTTAATCTCAGTGTATTCATGGCTTCTTTGAGATATTCACTTTGCCTGCTAAGGTGAATATTGCCTTCTGAAAGAAATCTATCCAGAACTGTCGGACTTTTTATCACACAATTGTTTTTTATTTTAATCAGGCGTTTCAATCCTTCCGGAATTTCATCATCAAGGCCGCTCTTTGTTGAAATTTCAGGATAGTATGTAAATCCTATTTTTTCGGAGTTGATAAAATCCCGTACACGTTTGTCATATTTGTCTTTTGTAACAAGTACAACATCGCCTTCTTCTTTAATATTGTAAAATATCTGGCGTCCTTTTTGAATAATATTTGAAATACTTTCTTTTGTGTTGGAATTTCCCGGTTTGAAAACGAAAGCGCCGGTAAATTTAGGGGTATTATTTATATTGTTAATTTGCATGATTCATTCTCCTGTTAATAGGAAAATCAAAAATAAAATTTTTTGCTATTAAAATTGTTTATCTATGAAATCCTGATTTGTTTGACTGTAAAATTTTTGTTTTTCTTGCCATATGAGTTCGTTGAGCTGTTTTATTATTCTTGCCTGCATTTTAAATGTTCTGTCTGTTATTCGCGGGCTTATATTTACGGGATGCTTGTTTACATAATCCTGTAAATCTTTTGAGTATTTTATGATTGTGTCATCAGTGTTTTTTAAAAGTTTGTCATATGTTGTTTTTATGGTTTTTTCTGAAATGTTTTCTGTTTTATAGTTCTTATTTTCTTCAACAAATCTGTTTATTTCGGCTAGTCTTTCTTCTGAGTTTTCTTGATTTTCTTTGAATTTTTGTATTTTGTAGCTTAGTTTTTCTATTTTTTTAAGCAAATCATACATTGGGAGTTTTTTGGTTTGATATTCATTTAAAATATTCTTATATTCATTACATATGTTTGTCGTATCAGGATAATCAGATATAAACATAAGCATGGCCGCGGTTTTGTTTTGCTCATTTAAAGCCATAATTTTATTATGAAAGTTTGGCAGATTTCCGGAACATATTTTTTCCAAGTCTGCATTCATAAGCTCTGTTGTTTCGTTTACTTTGTTATATGTTGGTTCAAGTTTTGAGAATTCTTCGGCATCCCTTATCATTTTAGGACGGCTTGTGTTAATTAATTTCACAATTTCGGTATTGGAATAATAATTATTTTTTTGCGCAAATTGTGCTGTTCTTTCAAATTCGTCTATATTGTTTTTATATTTTTCGTACAACAGAGCATTTTTTGATGCCTGTTTAAAGATTTCGTTATTTGCCGCATTAAATTTTTTGTTCATAAGCATAGTTTCATAATTTTTCACCAGCTTTAATTTTTCCTGCGAATCATAACCTATTTTGCCGAGTTGTATAAATGTATTTTTATATTTTTCTCTGTAAGGAATAATCTCTTCTTTAATATCTGTAGCAATGCTGTCTAATTCTGTTTTTACAATAGAATTAGCTTCAAACCTGTCATTGCTTGTAAATACAGGCTGACTGGAAGATAAGGGCGTATTCTTCTCTCTGCTGTATTGCGGTTTGAACGGGTTTAATATAGTGACTGCAGATATTTTCATTTTTTCTCCTTGCTAATTGCTGTTATATAATCTCATTAAGAATAATACGTGTCAATTTAAATTTTTGCCAGATAAACTCTTGTATTATTTATTTGTTTGAATTATAATTTTTATGTACTTAATTTAACTTGTTCCCGGATCGTCTAGCGGCAGGACTGAAGACTCTGGATCTTCCAACGGTGGTTCGAATCCATCTCCGGGAATTTTTTATTATAATTTAGTATATTATAGACAGTATTATTTCCCGGAGAGTCTTCTCACCACAGGAAATTTTCATGTTGTGAAAATTTCCTCGGTTTAATCCTATCGGATACCCTCATCTGCACGACTCGTGAAGCTCGTCGGCATCTGAGCTGGAATCCATCTCCGGGAATTTTTAGATATAAATTTTAGAAAACTATTAAAATGTCTAGCAAATTTTATTTTTATGCGTTTTCCTATCTTATATAAAGAAAGAAAGGTTAAATTTATGAAATTAAATTCTGTATCCCCATTAAGAAACTATACTCCGAATTTTGGCATGGCCGTAAAAATTGACAAAAATGCCCATGCTGTTATTAAAAGACAATTAGCCGGTTTGTCAAATGATGCTGTTGACTCTTTTTGGAAAGAGTTAGATGCAGTTACAACAAGACAAGCTGAAAATCCTGTTAATATTCTGCTTAGAAAATGTAACAACAGAAAAGCTCTCGCCGCAGAGGTTGTAGATAATAGTAATGAACCTTTAGATAATAGAGTTTTCACCCAGGGACTGTTCAGACCAAAAGGCCTAAAATTTATGAGCAAAGCTGAAACTTATGCCGATAATGTAAACAGTTTGAATACGAAACTTGCAAAATATGATGAAGCTCTTGATGTTGACTATGATCCATCGCTTGCTGAGAAGAAAAATACTGTAATTCAGATAGAATGTAATAAATAACAAATAAAATATTGTAATCTACGGCAAAACTGCAAAAATGCGGTTCTGCCGCAGGTAAAATTTTATTTATCATGTTAAAGGCTACCACCACGGGTAATCATCTCTGATTTCCCAGCCGTCGTATTGTATGAGAGCAGAACATACACCATGCAAATGGTCTTCTGAATGTCTTTTACATAAGTTCAGCAAATCATCTCTTGTATTTGCGTTTAGTACAGGAAAATTTCCGGCAATAAATTTATATTGTTTTTCGCCGTCCGGCTTGGCTTTTAGATAGAAAGCAAATAGGTCTTTGTCGTACTCGTTAGGTTTTCCCATACAGTTATAATCATAGGTTATATGCAGCTGCGCGCCAGAAGTTCCGGAGTCGCCTGCAACTAATCCAAAGCAGCTTCCGTCAAGGAAAATATATACAGGCATTCTGTCATTGCCAGCTCCGCCATATAATATCGTAGCGAATTGCTCACATTTTCTATCTCCTGCATCACATTGCCTTATTCCAGTCAAATAAGGGAAGATATACTTATTAACGAAAGCAGATGTTGATTCGGCATCGTTCTGCTCAATGGGGTATGTCCAATACTGCATATCTCCGTTATCCATTATAGCCAGCTGCAGTGCAGTTTCTATGGTTGAATAAAATTTTTTCATCCTTATAGGAATTTCTTTCTTTTTATAATTCTCCATAAGCATTGGCAATGTCATTGCCGCAATAATTCCTATAATACCTAATGTTATCAAAACTTCGGCAAGCGTGAATGCAGATTTTTTTTTGTAATGTGTAAAGTAATTGGGATATTTTAGCGGAGAGCTAAATAGCGTTGCCCCCCCCCCTTTGGAAAATCGAGCTATAATTGAGTTTTAGCATTTTTACTCTCCTTTTTTGTAGTCTGTTACTCTATAAGTATAACCTATATTTTATCAGTTTTCAATATGATTTTCATAGAAGTTATATAGCAAATTTCACAGATACAGTAAAAAGCCAGTCAATCTTACGCATGGAAGTGGCGAAGTATGAGCCGTGTGTCATTGTATCCGTCGGGTGAGGGCTTTAGCCTGAAGTATCTCATATTTAAGATGAGATCCTTCGGATTTCATCCTCAGGATGACATTTTCGGTCATTCTGAGCGAAGCGAAGAATCTCCCTATGGATTGCTTCAACGCTATGCGTTTCGCAATTGTACTAGTCAAGTAATTAGTTAAATTTGATAATCAATTCCGTGTTTTTGGAATAAGGCATTAAAATACTCTCTGTTTGCTTTTATGTTATCTGCCGTAAGCTTCATTGTCATGCCCCAATTAAAAGGATGTTTGGTATATTCTCCGTTTTGGATTACTTTTTGTATGTATTGGTTTATGATTTTGTTTGCCTGTATGCATAGCATTCTTTGGAATTTCCCATCATCACTTGTCTGAGCAAGATAAAGAAGTTCTTTTGCCTGTTCTGCAAGGTCTTTATATTTGCTATTTTGATTTGCAATAATTGCGTTTAGTGCATTATCTCTTTCATCAAAGCTTGTAATTGCAGATTTAAATTTGTATTTGCTGTGGAAGTATATTGCCGTGGATTTTGAGTAAATCTCAAACGCATTTAACTTGTTTTCTATAATATCAATAATACTTGCCAGCCTTAAGATTTCACCGAAATAGTATTTTTTGTTTCTGTATTCCTGCTCAACTGAAATTAATAAGCCTGTTGATTTTTTGTCATTATCAAATAAAGTAAATTGCTCAAAACCCAGCAGTTTGCCAAATCTGTTTTTCAGCTCTGTTATAAATCTGTAGCCGCTTCCGTATGTATCCGATTTTGTGTCAAGGTGCAGGCAGCCTGCTTTATTATTAGGAACAGTGAACGAACAGAATTTTCGTGTATCCTGCGGTTTGTACAAAGTTATAAGGGGTTTTGAGAGTTTATGTATATCCATTGTTCATCTTTTAACGCTCTAAAATAAAAATTTTTGCTATTACTTTACAAAATTTTTATAAATACTTATTATTTAATTGTGTAATTGGAGGTTTTTATGAATTATATAATTGTTTTGTGCATGATTGACAGCTTTGAGGCGGCAAAATCTGTTGCAAGGAAGCTTGTGGAAGCAAAATTGGCGGCCTGTGTTAATATTGTTCCGCAGGTTACTTCTGTATATTCCTGGAAAAATGAAATTGTTGAAGATAACGAAGTACTTCTTATTATAAAATCAAAATCTGAGGTTTATAATGAACTGGAAGCCAAAATCAGGGAACTTCATTCATATGAAGTGCCTGAGATAATATTTTTTAATATTCAAAAAGGTTTGCCTGAGTATTTAAACTGGATTGATGATAATGTAAAAAAATAAAGGCTCCTGTGTGGTAGAGCCTTGGATGGTTTAATTCTAAACAATTTAGGAGTTTTTCCTTTTTAGAAGTCTTAGAATAAAGTATGATTAATTGTGAAACCAAACGTATGTATACTACAATAGTAGTATATTTTTTTTAAAAAAGCAAGTTTTTGATATATAAAAGGAAATAAATTTCTCAAAAATTCCGCAAATCTAATTATAGTGTGGAATTTACACTTATGAGCTGCTTAATATTTCTTAATATAATGTTTAAAAATGAACTTTTTTTATTTTTATATAGTTAATAAAGTATAGAATATTTTAATGTGCGGGGTAGACGTCTAGTGAAAAAGGTTTTATTGTTAATATTGGCAGGTATTATATTTGCGGTTCCGGCAGTTGCGCAGCCAGGCAGACCCGGAGTGCCGGGCGGATTTGGCAGACCCGCCGGGGGGATGGGAATGCACGGTGCAAGACCTCCAATGATGCGTCCTGGCAGCGGCATGCCTCACAGACCGCCTATGAACAGGCCTCCTGTCGGAAGTGTAACCAGACCGCCTATGGGCAGTGTTAATAGACCGCCGGTTGCCCCGCCGCCGGGTATTGCGCACAGACCTCCTATGCATCCGCTGCCGCCGCGGCCTGTTTATCACAGACCTCTAAGACCTATTGTGTATACATCTCCGCTTTATTATCCTGTGGGGTATTACAGTTCATATATGTATTATCCTGCAGCTTATATTCCGGGAAATGGTATTGGCGCTGTAGTTGTTCAGGAATCTTCACCTTATGCTGCAATTAATACAACTGCAAATGTTATTAATGCTGCAGCTAATGTTGCAAC